>JAGHBC010000103.1 GCA_021161185.1 Fidelibacterota bacterium | reverse complement strand
AGAACTCCCGGTTTATCACAGATTATGACATTTTGTTTTACGAATTCATTGAAGTAAATCACTGTTTTTTCAATATCAGGTCAGGAGTTCTGAGATTTATTCAGCTCCTTCAAAGACGTTTTATATAACATCAAAATTCAATATCCAAGTATTTTTGTCGCTATCACACCTTTTTTCTTTTTCGCTGTAGCAATGCTTTTTTTCTTACTCGTTACAAAGCCCCAGCTTTGTAATGGAAATTTTATCCTCTCTCTATCATTCCCAAGCAGGGGCTTGGGAATGAGTGCGGTAAACCGTTCCTGTAAGTCAAACTTTTTTTCTTCATATTTGGAAATTCCGTGCCTACCCCGTGAAATCTTCTTTTCCCTTTATTACACTGGGGTTGGATATTGGACATTAACTTACCCACTCAATTCTCAGAATAGCCCTTTTTATAAAGCAGAGACTGTCCGGTCCGGAATGTCTTCAAAAGCAGTCATTATGGCGCTTCAATCATTACGGCGATTTTTAAATCAAAGATTCAATCGGTGCCGGTTTTCGCCGTAACCGAGTGATCTAACCGCTGGTGTTATAATTCAATCTCCTATGTATCGGCATGATAAATATCACAGATTACCGCTAAAGTATTGCTATCACGGCATGATTGTTTTAATTTCGTTTGAAAATAATTTGGTTGACGATTTGGAACATATTTGCATTAATAACGTCAATACAGATGTTTACTATGATTGCCATCATCTACAGGAGGGATTATGTCAGTTAGACGGCGTTTCTTGTTGCAAGTAGTTTTAATTTCCATGACGCTACTTTGCCAACTCAATGCCCGGACGAATCTCAGGATTGCGGTTCTGGATTTCCAGAATCTGAGCGGCCGCGCGGAGATGAATTTTCTCGAAAAAGCAATTCCACAGATTTTAATTACCGACCTGATGCTCTGTGACGAAATCACCATTGTTGAACGAGACCGGATGCAGGATGTGCTGGATGAGATGCAGCTGGCTCTTTCCGGTATGATTGATGAAGCGACAGCGGTGGAAATAGGGGCAATGGCAGGAGCAAACACCATTCTCGTGGGAAGTATTACCGTCGGCGGCGACGTATACCGGATCGATTCCCGGCTGGTTGATGTTGCTACGGGTGAAGTGCTTTTGGCAGAGAAAAAAGACTGGTTATCGGAGGATGAAATTATCCGGGCTACCGATGAACTTGCCGAGGCTATTATCCGGCAACTGACCGGCGAATACGTGTCGGTTAGTTCCGATTTTGAGATTGAACCTCCACCCTACTTTGAAGACCATGTTTTGACCATGGAAACGGCTATAGACAAACCGGTTTGGCTAAACGGAAGCGCTGAACCGGTATATCTCCAGGTAGATATTTATTCAAAGGAAATTCCGCTCCGGGAACGACTTCCGTTGAATATCGCCCTTGTAATCGACCGCAGCGGCAGCATGGCGAGAGAAAAGAAACTGGATTACGCCAAACAGGCGGCGGAGTTTGTTGTTCGGAATCTTGATAGCGATGATATTCTGTCATTGGTTACCTATGAGTCCCGGGTTCAGGTCGTATTGCCGGCCCAAAATATTCATAATAAACGCCAGATCCTAAAAATTATCAAAGGGATTACAAGCGGCGGTTCCACCAATCTCAGTGGCGGCATGCTTGAGGGTTATTCACAGGTCGCTCGGTATCTGCAAACCGGTCAGGTGAACCGCGTGCTGTTACTTTCGGACGGTTTGGCAAATCAGGGAATTACCCAAACCGGGAAGCTGCGGGAAATCTGTAGAGAAAAAACAGCCAAGGGAATGTCCATATCAACATTTGGCGTTGGAGCGGATTATGATGAAGATCTTATGCAGACTTTGGCGGAATACGGGAGGGGAAATTACTATTTAATCGCTTCCCCGGAACAGATTCCAGGGATTTTTACCGGAGAGATGTCCGGTTTACTGGCAGTGGCGGCACAGAATGTTTTGATTGCGATTGAGACCGCACCCGGCGTTCGGGTCGAGAAGGTCTTCGGATTTCCGGCAAATGCCCAAAATAACCGGACCGAAGTTGCCCTGGGCGATGTATTTTCCAACGATCACTTTAAGGTTACGTTTCAGCTGGGTTTACCAAAAAGTATCGGGGATTCACTGCAATTGGCAAAGGTGTCCATGTCATACGACGACGTGGTAAATAAGGGCGAGCGGGTAGAAACAGGTTCTCTAATCCATATTTGGGGGACATCGGCGCCGGAAGAGCAAAATGATTATTTTAATCCTTATGTCGGTGAAAACATTTCTCTGTTGTCTTCAACCCAGCAGATTCAGAGCGCCATTCAGATGATTGAAGAGGGTAACGTGGAAAGCGCCCGCAAGGAATTGGGCAAACAGATGACGCACGTGTCTAATTCTGTCCAAAAATATAAGAGCACCGCGCTTAAAAAGCAGATTCTGACCCTTCACAGGTATTCGTATTCTCTGGAAAATATAGACCGGAAACCTGAAGACGAAATTCGAGTCATGCAGAAAGCGGCTAAGTACGATCTGTACCAGGTAGGCAGAGGCAAAAAACCAAAACCGGCTGAGCAAATCTGGCTGGAAAAACCGATATCAAGAGATACTACCGATTTCCAAAATAAGGAAGAAAAAATAATCAGGGAACCCGTGAAACCACGAAAGACGCCGCAAAATTCAAGTGATATCCGTTACCGAAGAAAGGTCGAACCTCCTGAAAAAAAGAGCATCCCGTCTTCAGACAGTAAGCCGGTTATCAGCCCTAAACCGAAACCCTCGAAACCTGTTTTGATTCCCCGTAAGTCCGGCAAGAAAAAAAGCGTGAAATCAATCAAACCAAAAAAATCCCCAGAGGAAAAGCCTGAAAAAACGGATAAACCGGTTTCAAAACCCAATGATGAGCAGAGAAGCGGTAAAAAACCGACTGTTGAAGATAAAGATAACAAATAATTGTCTATGCCTCCCCTCCGGCACCAACCTCTGAAGGTATTTTCATTATGGCGCAGGCGCTTATCTTACCAGACTTTCGGTTGGTTCAGGTTTATTCAAAAAATCGTATCCAAGGTAGAAGAATCTTTTTAGCCTGATTCACAAATTTTTACCCGATAAAAATGATTGAAAACAGGGTCACACTGGCAATAGCCACTATCCCCGGCGCAAATACTTTTTGGTAATATTCTTTGAGATTACTCCGGAAGTATTCAATAGTTACCGATACACAGGGATGCACGGGGCTGACAACATAGCCGATAAAAACCGCAAAGTACATGACCGCAAAAACCATTGGCGTCATACCGGCAGTGCCGAAACGCGCATAAAATATTGGTAAAAGTATAGATACGGGTACTTGAACACGACCGGTCACGAAGCCCAGGAATATTCCGATTCCAACGATAAGAAAGGTTTTTGAAAATGCGATAGCGGCAATGGCAGCAGAAACATTAGAGGCCTTGAAGACATTCAGAAAAATAAACATTCCGATAATAAGCAGGCTGAAACGCCAGGGTCTCATTTTTACTACTATAGGAGCAATGTCTTTCAGTGGTAACTTGCCGAAATAAAAACTCAAGCCTAATGATGCCAGAACACCAATAATCAGGGGGATTTCTCCCATGACATTTTTAAACAGTACAATGGAAACTAAATGAATAACCGGTGCTGTTAAAATTATACATATAGGTTTCAGGATATTTTTCCAGTTGTGTTCACCTGACAGACTGGTTGTATCCGCTATTGGTCTCAACAGGTAAAAATATCCGAGAAACGTCAGCAGCAGGAAACCCGGCAGCAAATATAGCACCTCCGTATAGAGATCAAGTTGCGCCATTTTGGTGGTCGCCAGCAATCCGGCAAGAGGATAGATCATAACCAGAATATGCCGGAACCAAATATTGATAGCGACATAATCGGCTTTGTTTGCTCCTTTACCAACACTTGCAATGACCGGCGCCGATAGTAGCGCACCACCTGGCATGGACAGCATTCCCATAAATGCCGGTGCAATAAACAGAAAGGTTTTACTGCGCATGTTCAGAGACTGAACAAGATTTTTTATCAATCCCGATCTTTCTAACGCGCCCCCAATCAACGGAATAATTCCAACGGATAGCGCCAATATCAGAATCGAATAATCGGTACAAGTGCTAAAAAAAAGTTTAACAACATCGGCAAAGGAGAGATTTAGAATACCGAGAATGAAAGCTGCCAGTAATAGTCCCAGCCAGATATTTTTTCGGCTAACTAGAATGAGCAAGGTAATTGAAACCAGAAAACTGAACCAGACAAACGTCATAAAAACTCCTCATGATTCGATACATAAAGCGCAGTAAAGATATAAATCAGAATGCTGGATTCAAAGGGAATCGACTCGTTTTTACTGTTTGAGGATGGCGTGATTTTTGTACTTCTAATTAATCGTCCCGTTTGTAAGCGGGAGAATAAGGGGCACGGGCGATCGATATTTGGCACCGATGACATCGATTTTCCCAATACTGGAAATAGAACATTTTTATTTGGAAAATTTTATGACGAAATTTTTAGTGACGGGCTCTCTTGGACAAATTGGAACCGAGCTGGTCAATACACTTTGTGACCGCTATGGAAAAAATAGTGTGGTTATCTCCGACAAACGGGTAAAGTGTGATAGCGACCAGATTGGGGATTGCGAATGTGTGGTTTTGGATGTTACCAATGCAAAACAGCTGTCCGATCTGGTTCAAAAACAGAAGATAACCGTGATTTATCATCTGGCGGCGCTCTTATCGGCAACCGCGGAGAACAACCCGCAATTAGCCTGGGATATTAATATCAATGGTCTCTACAATATTCTGGAAGTGGCGCGGGAAAATAACTGTGCTGTTTTTATCCCCAGCAGTATCGGCGCTTTCGGACCGACAACCCCGCCGGAAAAAACGCCCCAAGATACGATCCAGCGCCCAACAACAATGTATGGCGTTACTAAAGTTGCCGGAGAATTACTGTGCGACTATTATTTCAAACGTTTTGGCGTAGACACCAGGGGACTGCGTTATCCGGGCATTATTTCTTATAAGACACTACCGGGCGGTGGCACGACTGATTACGCCGTGGAGATCTATTATGAAGCTATCAGACAGAAAAAATACACCTGTTCCCTTAGAGCCGGCACTTTTCTGGATATGATGTACATGCCGGACGCTATCAAGGCGGCAATTGACCTGATGGAGGCTGATCCCGCAAAACTGATTCACCGTAACGCTTTCAATGTAACATCTATGAGCGTTGACCCTGAAAAAATTACAACGTCCATAAAAAAACATATCCCGGATTTTACAATAGATTACAAAATCGACCCTGTTCGTCAGAGGATTGCGGACTCCTGGCCCAATTCTATGGATGATTCCGCTGCTCGCGAGGAGTGGGGTTGGCAGCCGGACTATAATCTGGATAAAATGACCGCCGATATGTTGAAACATCTTGAAGATAAGCTCAAAGTGAGATCCGGGTATAACGAATGATTTACGGTATCGGCACAGATATCATCGAAGTAGAGCGAATCGCGAAACATGTTTCCGGGCAGACGCGCTTCAAAGCGAAAATCTTTTCATCCCGGGAAATAGAGTACTGTGAATCCTTTAAGAAAGGTAAAGCCCAGCACTATGCGGCGCGTTATGCCGCTAAAGAGGCCTTTTTTAAGGCAATTGGAACGGGATACCGGGGCAGCATTGCTTTTGGGGAAATATCAATTATAAATGATGAACTCGGCAAACCCGTCATGCTGCTTTCCGGAAAGGCAAAAACCTTTGCTGGGGAACATGGGTTCACTGCAATTCACGTATCACTGTCGCACCTGGAAAAATATGCCTGTGCGGTTGTCGTCGTTGAAACAAATTAAAACAAGGAGTCGCCATGTCTTTGCATCGCTTGCAGAACACTATAAATAAACAACTGGATGATTTACATACCAGCGGAAGAGCGAAGGGAAAGGAAAAAACGATTACGGGTATAAAGCGGGCTGAAGGAAAGTTTGGACCACGTTACTATCTTGAAGGATGGGGCAACAAAGAGTTTATCAAAATGAACTCAAACTCCTATCTGGGAATGTCCCTGCGCGAGGATGTGATTGATGCGGAAGAAACAGCCGCCCGTGAATTCGGGGTTGGTCCCGGCGCCGTGCGGTTTATCAGTGGCACCTACAAACAACATATCGAATTGGAAAAAAGGCTGGCGGCGTTTCATGACCGGGAGGCGGCGATGCTGTTCAGTTCGGCTTACGTTACCAGTATGGGCGTGATCGCGCCTTTGACAACGAGTGAAACCGTACTGGTCAGCGACGAGCTCAATCACAATTGTATTATCAATGCTATGCGCCTGTCCCGTCCGGCAGATAAGGCGATATATAAGCATAATGATATGGCGGATTTTGAAGTTAAATTGAAAAAGAGCATCGGCAAAGGAAAACGCGCACTTGTGGTAACGGACGGAATTTTCAGCATGCGCGGAGACCATGCACCGCTAAAAGAACTGGTAGAGATTGCGAACAGGTATGATGACCGGTTCGAGGAAGGCGTGATAACTTTAATCGACGATTCTCACGGTGTCGGGGCGTTTGGGCAAACCGGGCGGGGAACCGAAGAATACACTGGCGCCAAGGTCGATATTATCGTCGGCACCTTGGGAAAAGCATTTGGCGTGAATGGAGGATATGTCGTATCGAGCCGGAAGATCATTGATTTTTTACGGGAAACCGCTCCAATGTATATTTATTCTAATCCGATTACTGTTTCTGAGGCGGCGGCGGCGCTGAAAGCGCTGGAGATTCTCGACAGCCCGGCAGGATTGGAAATCATTGCCTATTTACGCGCCATGACGAAGAAGTTCGAGAACGGATTAATTAAACTGGGTTACGAAACGATTCCCGGTGAACACCCGGTGGTGCCACTGATGGTTAGGGACACGGCGCAAACCGTTGATCTGGTCAAATTTCTGACTGAAAACGGGGTGTTGGGAACGGGATTGAATTTTCCTGTCGTTCCCAGGGGTGATGAAGAGATCCGCTTC
This sequence comes from Fidelibacterota bacterium, assembly GCA_021161185.1. Taxonomy (GTDB): domain Bacteria; phylum Fidelibacterota; class UBA2242; order UBA2242; family UBA2242; genus DPVY01. The sequence goes on along the minus strand of JAGHBC010000103.1, from coordinate 343 downwards.
CAGGTTTGTGCCGATCACACTGTCGCCGACATTGATTATGTTCTGGAAGTATTAAAAAGATACAGGCAAAAATAAAATTAGATCCGGCGGTCGAGCACTTCATACGTGTTGTCAGGTGCAAATATTATTCTGCTTGCAAGACTCTTGCTCTACAACTCCATCATCCTTGCGAAGGCTTGTTCGTTATAGTACAAACGCTTATCTTACCGAACCTTCGCAAGGTTTTTACCACAAACAAACCACTTCAGTAATTTCAGAACTCCTGACCTGATATTGAAAAAACAGTGATTTACTTCAATGAATTCGTAAAATAAAATGTCATAATCTGTGATAAACCGGGAGT
>JAGHBC010000079.1 GCA_021161185.1 Fidelibacterota bacterium | reverse complement strand
TAAATGTCAATACAACCGGTTATTCTTTTTTCAATACACAGCGGAACCCAACGGCGGACCCATATTTTCCGGTAGTACTCTGGGGAGCCATCCAGTATCGGTACCAGGTGGATAGACTTTCAAGATTTGCTTTGATACCTTTGGATTCGTGGTAGCTGCCGCCTTTAATGACCCGGTAGGTCCGGAAATTGCCGCCAAACCACGATTTTGTCCATTCCCAGACATTACCCGCCATGTCATAGGCGCCATAGGGGCTCGGACTGTCGATCGTGTTATTGGTTCCGTTAAATTTACCTACCGGCGTTGTGGAGGCTGAAAAACCACGTTCCATGCAACCGGCAATATTGGCATTCCGACAATCGATAGTGTTTCCCCAGGGGAAATCAAATCCGGTCAGACCGCGAGCTGCTTTTTCCCACTCCTCTTCCGTTGGCAGGGCAAGACCATACCATTTAGCGAAGGCGTGTGCACCAAACCAGGATACGTTTCCAATCGGGTGATCCATATAATTGGCGCTTTCTAAAACGAAAGATTTATTTTCAGAATCGAAAAATATATTGCCAATCTCTTTTTGCTTTTCTTTTACGTCTATGAATTTGTATTCACCAGCCGGTGTAAATTTATCACCGTCATAATGTCCATAGCCATTCTCATCGATTGCATTGCGGCAAAAGGCCTGATTCATAAAATTCAAATATTGACGACAAGTGACTGGATATTTCATGATCTCATAATCATAATTGATTTGCCGGATAATGTTATTTTTACCGGAAGTGTATTCTCCGGCGGCAACCTTGACGAATTGGGTTATTTCCGGACTGCTTGTATAGAATTGCCGTGCTTTATTCCATTTGCTATAAATACCATCTGAATTCTTGGAACGTACAGACCACTGATGCCACCCTCCCGGTAATCCGGACACAACTATGAAGGTATCGCTGATTATATTTGTAAATTCAGTAATCTCGGGATTAGTGACTTTAATAACTTTAACCTCATACTCACTGGCGTATTTGGATTTATTCCAGCTGAGGCAGGGTGCTTCGGTGCTTTTAAAATAGAAATTATTTTTAGGGTCGATTAGTTTTGGTATCATAGGAGGTTTGATATAAAATTCATGGAATTTACTCCATTGGCTCCACTTACCGATTGAATTTTTTGCCGCCACAGCCCAGTAGTATCGTCCGATAGACAGCGGTTCGGTAATAAGCGCTGTGTCGGTGACGGTATATGAAACCACTATATTTTTAAATTCACGGTCATTGGCAATTGCAACGATGTAATCGCTGGCGCCATATAGTGATGTCCATTTCATGAAGATCTTGCTTCTGCTTCGCGTAGTTGTTTTGTTTTTAGGATAAATTAGGTCAGGTGATACGAAAGCGCTACATGGTATGTTTATCCGGATTTCTTTTGATACCGCGCTGTTTTCATAATTATCGGTGGCGATTGCCTTTATCTTATGCGCTTTGCCGTCTGCCCAGAAACCGGCATTCAGAATACATTCGTAGGGTGGATTATAAACTTCACGAACCAGATTCCCGTCAATAAAAAAGCCGACTTTTAAAATACCATGTTTATCACGAGCCGATGCGGCAATTTTCACCGGACGGGTCGCGGTACGACCGTCTTTCGGAGAGAGTAGTTTTATTTTCGGCGGCTTGGTGTCGGGTTTCCCGGAACTTTTACTCTGAGAGCTGACACTTAACAGGAGAATTGTCAACATCAAAACAAAGGATCGTGATTGAATTGTAAGGGCGATCATTTTGGACAGAACACCTTTTCTAATTTGATTAAATTGCTTCATAAGTTTGTCCTCCTCAAAACTAATTATTTCGGTCTGTATAATTCATAATTATGCATTGAATATACGGCATGTTTTTAAATCTTTCAACAGATGATTCTGAAAGGGGAGGGTTTCGCCTCACAAGGATCTTTATGAGATAAAAAGTATCAAAATTGTCATTTTTTCACAATTACATTAGCTGGTTTGAATTAATTTAACTGTTCACAGATGTAAGTAAGGAAAAGTGGAAAAGAGAAATATTCATTCTCCTTATTTATGTAATGATAGTAGTGCCTCCAGACTTGTCGACACTGAATGATAATTCAGTGTAACTCCGTTTACCCCATTAGACGGTTATATGTGAATTCATTTTTTTATTTAACAAAGATATCTAACGGGGTGAAAATCAGTGGTGAACTATTACCAATAATTTTATTTATCAATTTCCCGAATTCTTCCTTTCCCCTTTTCCCTTATTTAACCCATTAGATAATTGTTCTTTGTCTCTTACTGTGTTCAAATTTCTTTTGCTCAACTGATTAATACTTTTCTCATTATCACTGATTCTATATCTAACGGGTTTTACACTTATATCCATGAACGCTTACGAATTAATTTAGAAAAAGTGACCTATTGACAGATAGATCAGACTGCGATTTTTGAAGTTGTAGCCGTAATCCAAACTAACCGGACCCAGGGGAGTCGGAACCATAATTCCTACCCGGGCGCCTATTTTTATCTCTTTCCATTTGAAATCTTCAAAACTATTCCAGACATTGCCCGCCATTGCCTGGAATTGTAAAAAACTGCCCTCGGTTAGCGGTGTGCGGTAGCCGATTCCCAGTGACAATAACAGATTACCCCAGAACTCATCCTGGTGAAAGCCGGGCAATGTATTGACGCCGCCCAGGCGGAACCGGTCATAGTGGGATCGCGCTTTAGTGATATATCCGAAGTGAAGCCGGGGAGAAAAGGTGTGCCTGCCATTATATGTTTTATAGTTGATAGATTCAACTGAAATCCGGTCAAACTGCTGTAAATCATCCTCTGTGAAAGAGTGTTCATATTGGATATTGTTTTTATGCCCTTTTTGAGGGACGTCAGGGTCGTTTGTATTATCAACGAGAATCCGGAATATAATGCTACCTGTCCCATATTCATCTTCTTTTATCGGATAATAGGTATAAGTGGAATCTTCCGAAATTTTACTATGAAGTAGTTTTAAACCAACAGCGCTAAGACCAACCCGGCGAATCTGAAGTCCCGCATTGATTTCAAACCCGGTGCGATAAAATTCCCCGAAAGAAACCCTGCGTCCATCTTGATAAAGGGGCAGGCTTTCAAATTTTTGATATAAGGAGGAATAGCCTGTAAATGTGGTTTGCAGTATTCGGGTACTGCGTGAATTGATTTCGAGCTTTCGATATTGATCACTGAAGATTAATGATAATTGATTATCGATACCGGCGCCGAATAAATTACGGTATTTGGCAGATACAAAGGCACGTGCTTTTTTCTCGCTATCATAACGGGCGCCAAAAGAAAAAAGAGTTTTTTCATCTTCTTCAACTTCGATGGTCAGATCAGCGGAATCATTGCAGAATTCATCCAAAGACATATTAACCGACTTGAATATACCCGTGCTGAACAGGTTTTTTAGACTCCGTTTTGCATAGGCGGAATTCCAGAGTTGCCCCTCTTTTAATAATAATTCCCGCTTTATGACATAAGAGCGGGTTTTTTTGTTGCCCGAATATTTAATAGAACGGATTGAAGTTTGATTTAAGCGCTCAACGGAATTTCGAAAGTAATCGGCGTCCCATTTTGAAGAATCGGCATAAGGCTGTATTTCTGCAGCATGTTGAATAGCGGCTTCATATCCCCTCTGAATCAGTGAATCAATTGCATCAAAGTCAACTGAAGTATAATCATCAATTTCCGGGCGAATCAACACATCTGCCAGGTAGAGATTGCGGGAATCGGTCAAATATGCCAGGGTATTCATTGTCTGGTTAAAATATGAAAGGATATTCATATCTTCAGAGATTGGTGTATTTTTACTTGTCACATCTACGGCAATGATAAAGGTGGCACCCATATCAATTGCGACATCGCAGGGCACATTGTTGGTTAGACCACCGTCGACCAATAATAAAGAGTCAATAGATACCGGAGCCAAAATTATTGGAACGGCAGAGCTTGCGGTAATAGCTTTTGACAGGCTGCCCTTTTTTAGCACAACTGTTTGTCCGGCTTTAATATCTGTAGTTACGGCGCGGAAGGGAATAGCCAGGCTGTCGAAATTGCCTTTTGAGGCATATTCCGGATAAATCATTATCTGGAAGATCCGCTCCTGAAACTGCTGGGCAGATAATAGATTAGACGGATAAATGACGTTTAAGTGTTCGTCAAATTTTATTGTAAACAACTCGGGCAAGTCAGCTATCTTTTGTGATACAAATTCTATTTCCCGGTACGGTTTAGACGAAAACAATTTGTTCAATTTTGTATTTCTGGTATATTGCTCAATTTCCCGGGATGTATTGCCCGATGCATATAAAGCTCCGACTAACGCGCCCATACTGGTGCCGATGACCATATCGGGATAAAAGCCGATTTCCTCCAGTGCTTTCAAAACCCCAATATGGGATAATCCCCTGGCTCCACCGCCACTTAAAACCAGAGCGGTCTTTGGTTTTTCCCCGTAAAGGCGATTGGTTGTAATGGCGAGACATGTCAGAATTATTGCCAAAACAGGATAAATTTTCCATCGCTTAACAGCCATGCCAAAAACTAAATAATTGCGGCATATTTACCAATAAAATAGTATAAATATTTTGTAATAAGCGGAATAAGCGGAATGAGTCTTGAATCTTGATAAATTGAGACCTAACTTATACGAGGAGATATTTTATGGAAAAGATTTATATTTCGTGTGATATGGAAGGAATCAACGGCGTTTCCAGTGATCGGCATCGTGAGCTCGGCGATGTTTTTTACGAATGGGCCCGCCGGCGTATGACCTCAGAACTTGTCACGGTTATTAATGCCTTCAAGGAGCAGGGGGGCGTAGAGTTTGTCATTAACGATTCGCACGATTATATGATCAATCTTCGTATAGATGAAATGCCTGAAAACGTATCCCTTATATCGGGATCTCATAAAACCGATTCCATGATGCAGGGCCTCACTTCGGAATTTGATGGTGCCGTTTTTATAGGTTACCATGGAAAATGCGGGTTGCATGATGCCGTTCTGTCTCATACCTATTCGGATTCTATTGCCCATGCCGAGTTAAATGGTATCTGGTTTGGCGAAGCGACCTTGAATGCCGCCTACTGTGGTGTCAAAGGAGTGCCGGTGCTGCTCATCAGCGGCGATGATAAGTTGGCTCAAGAGGTGCAGGATATGCAGACCGGTACCCGGTCGGTCATTGTAAAATACGGTATCAGTCGCTCCGCCGGTCGTATGTTGCATCCGAAACAGGTTGGAGAAAATTACCGAAAAGCGATTAACGAAATACCCAATACGACAATTAAACCTTTTGTTATGGATTCACCCTATACATTAGATATCACTTTACGGGAAACCCAGATGGTTGATATTGCTCTCAGAATCCCCGGAACTATCAGAACCGGTGACGCCTCCCTGCGGTTTACCCATGAAGATTTCATAACGACATTTCGGGCCTTTATCGCTATTCAGGCCCTATCAAGCGGGAGCTATTTAAAATGAACCTTAAACAATTTTTGGCAATAATTCGAATAAATCTGAGAAATAAATTGGTTGCCGGAGCATTAGCCCTGATTCCGATAGTTGTAACCTACTATTTTTTGAAGTCGTTTGTCGGTTTTTTTGATCGTATTATCAGCCCGATGATCGACCCCTATCTTGGATTTCATATCCCCGGATTAGGATTGATAGTATCGCTATTGGCGATCTATTTCCTGGGTCTTTTTACTACCAATATAATCGGCAGTAGCTTGTTGAAGATCTTTGAGAAATGGCTCAATTACATTCCACTGGTACGTACCGTTTATCAGACGACTAAGCAAGTTACGAACGCTTTTTCTTTTACCCAGACCGGTTTTGAGCGTGTTGTCTTTGTGGAATACCCGCGCAGAGGTACCTGGACATTGGGCTTTGTGACCGGTAAATCAACAGGTGCGGATGGAACGAACTTCATTCACCTGTTTATTCCCACGACGCCCAATCCTACTTCCGGCTGGGTATTATTTGTTTCTGAAGATGATATTATTCAGTCGGAGATGACTGTCGAACAGGGACTGAAAGCGATTATTTCGGGTGGAGCGCTCACCCCCCCCGAGATAAAATTGCGCACAAAATTACCGGAATAATATTCTTGTAATTTCATATATCAGATATTAATCTTATGTTTGGACATAATATGATTGGATGATGAAGATGAAAATTAAATATATCGATGGAAAACGATTTAAAAGAGGTATCAAAGCCGGCGCTAAAAAAGTTAGCGATAAACAGGACCATCTTAACGAAATCAATGTGTTTCCGGTGCCCGATGCCGATACGGGCTCAAATATGGCTTCAACCCTGAAGACTGTTGTTGAGGATATGAATGAAGATAGCAATGAATCACTCGATGCCAGTAGCCGGAAAGTAGCAGATTCCGCCTTAACGGGAGCCCGGGGTAACAGCGGCGTTATCCTGGCGCAATTCTTTCACGGATTAGCCAAAGGACTCGAAAAGCGGATCAGGATTTCCACGGAACAATTTGGTCATGCGGTTCAACAAGCCAAAAAATCGGCCTATGAAGCGTTGAATCAACCCAAAGAGGGCACGATTCTGACGGTTATTAAAGATTGGGTGGAAAACATTTATAAAAACAGCAAGAAGACCATAGATTTTCAGGAACTTCTTCATAATGGTATGGAAGCCGCAAAAAAATCACTTGAAAACACCAAAACCAAAATGGAATCTTTGAAAAAAGCCAATGTCGTCGATTCCGGCGCGCAGGGTTTTGTGTATATTCTGGAAGGCATTACCCATTTTATCAAAAAGGGTGAGATTAAAGAACTTGATAAACAGGTGCAGGTTGAATCCGTCAAAACGGTTGCTCATACAGACATAACCCTGGAAGATATTAAGTACAGGTTCTGTACGGAGTGTCTGATCGAAGGACCGCAAATCGACTTGAAAACGCTGCGCAGACAGATTGAGCGGTATGGCGATTCAATTGTAGTTGCCGGCTCGGAACATAAAGCGCGGCTGCATATCCACAGCAACAAACCCGCCGATGTTTTTGCCATTGCCCGGAAATACGGTGATCTGCTCCAGCAAAAAGCCGACGATATGAAAAAACAGTATCTGGTATCCCATAGTCCTCATCCGGTGATTGCGCTGGTAATCGACTCCGCCTGTGATCTACCGCAGAAATTTATTGACGAGCATCAAATTCATGTTGTGCCCGTGCGGGTCTCCTTCGGAAATTCAACCTATATTGATAAAATTACAATTACCCCTGAATATTTTTATGATATGTTGCTGACAGAGCCTCATCATCCCAAAACTTCCCAGCCGCCGCCCTCGGAATTTAGAAATCTCTATCGATTTCTACTATCTCATTATGAATCCATAATTTCGATTCATATTCCTGAAGCTGCCAGCGGCACTTACCAAAATGCAATGGCTGCCGCCAGAGAATTTCCTGAAAAAAAGATTTCCATTATAGATAGCAGATCTCTTTCAATTGGTTTCGGATTCGTTGCTGAAAAAGCCGCTCAATTGATTAAAGAGGGCAAAGATCACGATGAAATTGTGCGTGAGATTAATACATTCAAAAAGCGGACTCAGATTTTTGTAAGTATTCCCAGTTTGAAATATCTGATGAAAAGCGGTCGGGTTAGCAAAGCGAAAGGGTTAGTAGCAAAGTTACTCAATATTAAACCGATTCTCCATCTGGATCAGCGTGGTATGCCGCAGATATTTTCAAAAAGTTTCTCAGATATGGGTACGGTGAAAAAGGTATTTAAATTGACAATGGACTTTGTAAAAGATAAAAAACAGGTGCGTTTTGCAGTGGCTCATGCCAATGATATGCGCAAAGCCGAATATCTTACCGGAAAACTGAAAGAAAAATTTGGTGATATCCCGATTACGGTTGTGCAGGTCTCGCCGGTGCTTGGCGCCCATGCAGGCATCGGTGCGGCAGCTATTGGGGTTACCTGGGAGGAATAGATGCTGAATTTTTTAGTTATTCTTGTGTTGAGCTATTTAACCGGATCTTTTCCCACAAGTATTATTGTCGGAAAATTGACCAAAGGAATAGATGTTCGCGAACACGGCTCCGGTAACGCCGGCGGCACAAACGCCTTCCGGGTTCTCGGCTGGAAAGCGGGACTCTTTGTGTCGTTGGTAGATATAGCGAAGGGGACTTTTGCAACGCTGGTTATTTCCCGGATTCGTTTTGGAACGCTGCCTTTTGAAAACCCTGCTTTGTTGATGGTTCTGGCTGGTATTTTTGCGATTGTGGGGCATACCTATACAATATTTGCCGGTTTCAAAGGCGGCAAGGGCGTCGCAACCGGAGCCGGGATGCTCATCGGTCTTTTTCCTTATGCACTGCTGACCTGCCTGGTAATTTTCGCCTTAACTTTATTTTCAACCGGTCTGGTTTCGCTTTCTTCGATAACGGCTGCCGTGAGTTTACCGGTTGTCCTTTTTATTTTCAATCGGTTTCTGTCTGTAAGTGTCGATCCGGTGCTGATGATTGTCAGTATTTTCATTCCCTTTTTCATCATCTATACTCACCGGGCAAATATCAAGCGCCTGATTCGCGGGGAAGAGAAGGCTTTTGAAAAATTAAAAATCTTCCGCAGGTCGTAAAACAAACACTCTTGTTTGTTCATTTTGAATATTCACAGCTTCTCAAAGAACAAACACTCCTGTTTGTTGTTTTTGAATACCCGAAGCTTTCCCTCTACTCCTTGCATGATAAATCCGATTTTTGAACTCTACATAAACCGCCAATTATCACAACCGGGTTTGTTCTTCAGATACTGCGAGTAAGTGGTTATAATCCTTAATATTTCGTGAGAAATAATTTTTCCATATTAATCCTTTACAGATTGGAATAAATCTCCTAATATTAAGTGAAATAATCTTTTCCATTGAATTTTACTGAGAAAGACATGAAGTTTTTAAATAGAATAAACTTGATAGCAATGTTCATCATTTCGGTGAACATTGTTTATGCCCAGCTTCCTTACAACGATTTTGAAATTGTTGAAAGTATCCCGCTGGAAACTACTCTGGACAACCCGGATATCCGAAATACATTTGATGTCTGGCTGGAAATGATTGGCGATGCTCAATCGACTATCGATATAGAGCAATTTTATATTTCCAATGAAAAGGGTGAGGCACTTGAACCCATTATCCGGGCGATTGAAAAAGCCGCTGATCGCGGGGTGGAAGTTCGTATCATTGCGGAAGAGAAGATGTCAAAAACCTATCCGGAGACCCTGGAGCGGTTTAGCAAACACAGAAATATTCAAGTTCGATTAATAAATGTATTCGGCTCAAAAGGCGGCGTTCAGCACAGTAAATATTTTATCGTTGACCGCCGGCAGGTGTTCATTGGCAGTCAGAATTTCGACTGGCGGGCGCTGGATCATATCCACGAACTCGGATTGCGCATAAACCATGTTTCGTATGCTCAAAAGATGACGGAACTTTTTGAATTAGACTGGAACATGAGTCGAGGCGAACAAAAATTGCACCAAAAACCTTCCCGAAAGGTTGAGTGGCTGACGATTGCGGAAAATGGACAGGAAACGGTCAGGTTTACGGCGAGTGCGAGTCCTATCGGATTCATTCCCCCGTCATTTGAATTGGATTTGGATCAAATTCTTGGGCTAATCAATAATTCTCGAAAAAAGGTCTATGTTCAGCTACTTTCCTATTCACCTTCGGTAAGAGATGGTGACCTTTTTACCGATTTAGATGATGCTCTAAGGAGCGCCGCAAAGCGGGGCGTGGATGTTCGCTTGCTATGCTCCGACTGGTGTCAGAAACCTTATGAAATGCCCTATCTGAAAAAATTAGCGCAATTACCTAATATAAATGTGAAATTGAGCACAATACCTGAATGGTCGGGAGCTTATATTCCCTTTTCAAGAGTGGAACATTGTAAATTTATGGTCGTGGATGATTCGCTAAGTTGGCTGGGAACGAGTAATTGGCACAAAGATTATTTTTACAATTCCCGGAATGTTGCTGTGGTGATACGAAATACCCGAATTAACACGATGCTGTCACAGATATTTCTTAAAAGCTGGAACGGACCATATTCCTGGAAAGTTGATCCGGAGCGGAAATACAGACCAAAATATTATGGCGAAAAGAATTGATTTTTTGGATAAAAGATATCATCTTACAATATAATATGTTAAACGATACTGACAAAACCGAAAACATAATTGGTGTAACGGAGAAGATAATCTCTTTTGCACTACGGCAAATTATTTCTATGGTTACGTTAGGTCCTCAGACCTGACGGTATGAAAAAGATTGTTGGGAGTATGCTCCCGACGGAACTGATAAATTCCTGATACGGCTGGCTAGAGGATGGAAATTAGTACACCTGTCAGGTTTAATGGCAAAATCAACTCTGGAGTATAAATATCTAATAAACCTGACAGGTGTAACAACAGGTGTAAGTCATTACGTTAAATCTGCTCTATTTCTTATGGTAAGCGCTGGCATATCGAGGAAAGACATATCAAGAATCAGTTTAATCTGGAAAACATCCCAATTACGACGATTTGAACGTCCCCAGACTATGTTGATGGTAGTGGCGATCAGCACCTATTTACTCTATACCGAACCCAGATCGCTTCATCAGCAATTACTAGCAAAGAATCAGATCAAGACAGTCGCCAAGATGAATGTCTGAAAACTGGTTGGTTTTTCATATTATAAGATCGGCATGATTTTCCAAATCCTGCTTGCAACGGTGAAGACAAGAGCGTTTATTTCCTTGAAAAGAATAGGGGTAAATGAAAATGATGAACAACTATCCCCTGCTCTTAGATAAAAATGCGTGGGGTTGTCAAAAAATATAAAAAAGATTTGACAAATTTAAATAAATGATTTATATTAATTTGTATTGGAAATGAACAAACGAATTTGAGTTGTGTTGTTTTTTTATGGAAAATCTAAGGAAGAAAAAATGTTGGTTTTGCTCCCCTCCCTTCCACATCACGAAAAAAGTTTGGCTTAAGAATTTTTGACATAATAAAATTTAAAAACCAAGTTGCAGTCTATAAGTTAATTATAGATTGTGAGTTAGGTTTTTTGTTTATAAGATTTAAAAAAATATCGGTGGTCAGAAACACCGTATTAGCGGTATTAAATCGTGCTCTCTTACCGCGGGGCGTAAATTATCTTAATAAGGAGGTAAAAATGAATGTGAAAAGAAAGAAAGCATTAGTAATATTATTAGTATCATTAATGCTATTATTCACTGTTATCTCGTCAAGTGGAACAGTAATGACGTCTGTATCGCAAAAACCGGGCGCTGCTTGGGGAGCTTTTAGTATTGAAACTGGTGGTGGTTGGACAGCAATGGTATCTGGTGTTGCCGGTAGTACTGCGGTTGGCGCTTATTATGGTTCATGTTTTGGTCCTTGTGTTGGTACTATTGCTGGTGCAATAGTAGGTTTGTAGAAACATTTAAAATATAGCAAGGGGATTAAATCCCCTTGCTATATAATTTGTATCAAATTTTCTCTTCTTGCTTACTATATTCTTGTATATGGAGTATGAT
>JAGHBC010000054.1 GCA_021161185.1 Fidelibacterota bacterium | reverse complement strand
CGTTTCCTTGGTAACAATATTCCCCGTGACAAATATGCGCTTGCTTTGTAAATTAGCGACAGAATAATTTGCGATAGGTCAGGAGTTCTGATGTTCAGGAGTATATTTCTACCGAATTGAAGCCGGTAACTTTGTGGCGGTAAAGAAAGGTCTATTGGTCAAATAAGAATATATCTGCCTTACTACACCTGTCAGGTTTAGTCAATTAATTCTATCTGGAGGAGAAGGATCTAATAAACCTGACAGGTGTAATCACTGTAAAATTGATAAACAAAAGGGGCACAGAAATCTGTGCCCCCTTTTTATCACAACCCCCACACAAAATATTAATCTAATGAATGAACCACCAGTCCGCTGCGCAGTTTCGGCTCGAACCAGGTGGTTTTCGGCGGCATTATCTTGCCGGCGTCGGCAATTGCCATTAATTGTTCGATAGAGACGGGATGAAGGGCAAAGGCTACAGCCATCTCACCGGAATTGACCCGTTTTTCCAATTCGCCCAGCCCGCGGATTCCGCCGATGAAATCGATGCGTTCGTCTTTGCGCAGATCGCCAATTCCCAGAATGGGAGAGAGGATATTATTAGTCAGGATCGACACATCCAGGCTGTCCACGGGATCTTCGGAGTCGAATATGCCGGTTTTCGCCTGCAAGACATACCACTGATTGTTGAGATACATACCGAAAGTATTTGCTGTTTTGGGTTTGGCGGAACCCTGACAGCAGACCTCGAAGACATCAAATTTCTCATTGATCTTTTTAATGAATTCCTGTTCGCTTAATCCGTTCAGATCTTTCACAACGCGGTTGTAATCCAGGATTTTCAGTTGATTGTGGGGAAACAGTACCGTCAGAAACCAGTTATATTCCTCGTCGCCGGTATGATTTGGATTTTCTTTGCGGCGCATTTCACCAACCATGGCGGCGGATTTTGAACGATGGTGACCGTCGGCGACGTAGGTAAAGGGAATCTGACCGAATTGGTCGATTAGGGACTGAATTGTAGATGAATCACTCACAACCCAGACCGTATGCCGAATACCGTCATCGGCGGTAAAATCGTATTCCGGCGCAGTCGCGGTAATTTTTGCAACGATGCTATCAATTTCACTACGAGCCGGATAAGTCAGGAAGACCGGTCCCGTGTTGGCATTGGTGTATTTAACATGATTGATACGATCGCGCTCTTTGACTTCACGGGTTAGTTCGTGAATGCGGATTTTGCCTTCGAGGTAATCTTTGACCGCAGCGTTGACAACCAGACCATATTGCTCATGGCTATTCATTATTTGGCGATAGACGTAAAGGCAATCTGATTTATCCTGGATTAACCAGCTATTTTTTATCATGGTCTGTAAATTTTCGGCGGCTTTGAGATACACTTTTTCATCATAATGGTCGGTGTCTTCCGGAAGATCAATTTCCGATTTGACCACATGCAGAAATGAATAGGGGTTTCCCTCCGCTTCGAGGCGGGCTTCTTCTGAATTCAAGACGTCATAAGGTGGGGAGGCGATTTTCTCAGCTAATTCCTTGTGGGGACGAATTCCTTTTAACCCTTTAATTTTGACCATTTTCTTCCTTTCCCGTTATCAATCAATAGTTTTACTTATATATTTTTAAAGGCTTCCACAAGTTTTTCGGCAATTATAATTCCAATGCGGTCCTGGGCTTCTATGGTGCTGGCGCCAATGTGAGGAGTTACGGATACTTTCGGATGATTAACCAAGTCCATGTTTTGAGGGGGCTCCTCCGCGAACACATCCAACCCGGCGCCGGCGACTTTGCCCGAGTTCAGGGCATCGAGTAAATCTTTTTCATCAATCACTCCGCCTCGGGCGCAATTGATAATATAGACCCCGTCTTTCATCATTTCAATTTCTTTGGCAGTGATCAAAGGTTCGCTCATTTTCGGAACATGCAAACTGATAAAATCAGAATTTCTGAATACATCTTCTATAGTGCTTATGGTTACATCGAGGTCTGTTTTAATTTCGGCAATGTCAGTGGCGATAACCTTTATGCCGAGTCCCAGTGCTATTTTTGCAGTGAGTTTTCCGATTACACCAAAACCGATGATACCGAGAGTCTTGCCAGCTAACTCACGCCCTTTGTAGGCTTTTTTATTCCATTCACCCTTGCGCATGGTGATGTTGGCTTGAGGGATGAAGCGTGCCAGCGCAAAAAGATGAGCGAAAGCCAGCTCGGCTACGGAAGCGGAATTGGCGCCCGGCGTATTCAGTATGGTAATACCTTTGGATTTAGCATATTGGTGATCAATATTGTCAATCCCGGTGCCTCCGCGGGCAATAAATTTTAGATTGATACCAGCGTCGATAACCTCTTTTGGGATTTTGGTAGCAGACCGTACAAGAACGGCGTCATATTCTGGAATAACTTTAATAAGTTCAACCGGCTCATAATGTTCAATATGAAAATCAATCCCGTTTGCTTTCAGGATATCCTGCCCTTTGGGGCTGATTCCGTCGGTGATTAATACTTTCATTTTACCCTCTCCTCTGCTTTCGCCCCAATGGCATGAAATTTAATTTGTTAATTCTTAGAGCTATGGTGCCTTTGTGGCAAAGACCTTTTACATTTTTTTAATTTCTTCATCGAGAACGTTCAGCAATTCTTTCAGTACATCCACGGTCCGGTCCGCCATGTGGGCGATGCGGAAAGTCTTTTCTTTCAGGTCGCCATATCCGTTGGAGATCATGTAGCCCAGTTCTCCGATTCGTTTATTTAAATCGGCAACCGAGATGCCTTTTGTGTTTTTAATGGTGGTCAGGGTATTGGATTCATAGCCTTTGGCGGCAAACTGTTCGAAGTGCTCATTAGCCCAGGCGCGGGTGATTTCGGCCATCTCCAGGTGGCGGGCATAGCGATTTTCCAATCCTTCTTCATTCAGAATGTAATCGAGCTGTTTGTCCAGAGCAAACATGTGTGGAAGAGAGGGGGTGGATGGATATTGATAGGCTTTTTTCTGCATATAGTCGTACAGATCGATGATGTCGAGATAAGTGCCGCGGAATTCCACTTTACGACCATGGTCAATTGCTTTTGGGCTGATTGAACAGACCGATAGTCCCGGGGGGAGTCCCAGCGCTTTCTGGGTGCTGGTGATACAGACGTCAACGCCCAGTTTATCGACATCAATTTTGACGCCTGCCATAGATGAGACGGCGTCCATCAGCCAGAGAACATCCGGGTATTTTTTGCGGATTTCGGCAATTTCTTCAACGGGATTCATCACGCCGGTAGATGTCTCGTTATGAGTGATGGTGAAGACATCGTATTTACCGGTGGAAAGATATTCGTCTACAATTTCCGGCAGAGTTGGCTGACCCCATTCGGCTTCGACTTTGTCGATGGGGACGTTATTCGATTTTGCCAGTTTTGCCCAGCGGTTGCCAAAGGCGCCGATGGAAAAGACAACAGCCCTTTTGGCTGTGAGCGAACGAATTGATCCTTCCATTAATCCGGTGCCGGAAGAGGTCGAGAGTAAAATCGGATTGTCAGTGAAAAATACCTTCTGCAGATTTTTACAGATTCTTTCTCCCAATGCTGAGGCGTCTTTGGTGCGGTGACCAATCATGGTCGTTGACATGGCTTCCAATACTTCCGGGCGAACATCAACCGGACCCGGGATAAATAATTTTTTATACATAAGACCTCCTAGTTTTTTTTTATTGTTAAAGATAGATCCTTACCGCCCTGGTGTGCAATTTTTCTACCAAACTTTAATTTCTTAATTTATCTAAGTTGAACCGTCCATTTTCAACTCTATCCCTTATAAAATTAATTGCTTCCATATCTTTTATTGCTAATGTAAATCGCTCTATTGATAAATGCAACAGAATCGGTCTGGACAAAGCCGATAAATTCTTTCTTATTTACAGCAAAAGCCTTTGGGTTATATTTTCAATTTTAGGAAAGTTATGTTTTCTCAAAAGTAAAAATAATGAAATCGTAAAAAGTCTGAATTATCTGTCATTGCGAGCGTAGCGAAGCAATCTCCTGTGTCATAAGCGCTTGTTTTTAATAGATTGCTTCGTTGCTCCGCTCCTCGCAATGACATACCTGGATTACTTTTT
The DNA here is from genome assembly GCA_021161185.1 of Fidelibacterota bacterium. Taxonomy (GTDB): domain Bacteria; phylum Fidelibacterota; class UBA2242; order UBA2242; family UBA2242; genus DPVY01. The sequence goes on along the minus strand of JAGHBC010000054.1, from coordinate 20,022 downwards.
ACGAAACCATCAAAAATATTTTAGTAAAAATTTATAATTATCTGTAACTCCCGATTTACTCTTTGTCGTTGGCGAGCAATCTGTAAGGCAGGGGTGGCATGGGATTTGACATTTAGAAATGTGAATGAAAAACGGGCTGCCGAAAGGCGTCACAACTTGACAAATAGATAAAAAATATTTAATGAGGAGAGAAAAGTCATGAATCCAAAAACGACTGAATGGAGTAAATTGGATTTTAGCTATCGGTATGTTCCATATCGTTTCCATGCCTACTGGAAAGACGGCGCCTGGAATTCGGGTAAATTGGTGACTGAAAACAAGTTATTGATTGATGAAGGAGCCGTTTGTTTGCATTACGGGCAGGAGATTTTTGAAGGGATGAAAGCTCAGCGCTCTGAAGACGGACGTATTTGGCTTTTCCGACCGGAAGAAAACGCCCGGCGTTTTCAGGATTCGGCGCGACGTATGCTGATGCCGGAGATTCCGGAAGAGCTGTTTATTCGCGGTATTAAGGAAACCATACTGGCTAACAAAGAGTATGTGCCGCCCTATGGAACCGGCGCATCTTTATATATACGACCTTTTATGCTTGGTGTCGGTGAAAACCTGGGCGTCAGACCCGCTCCGGAATTTATCTTTATTGTATTCGTTACACCGGTAGGTCCCTATTTTAAGGAGGGATTTAAGCCGATCAGCCTCAAAGTAGAGACATATTATGATCGCGCGGCAGCCCATGGAGTTGGTGCGGCAAAAACAGGCGGTAACTATGCCGCTTCGCTGCTTCCTTTGAAGCAGGCTAGAGAAGAGGGCTTTAACGACGTCGTATATCTTGATTCTGTAGAGCATAAATATTTTGAAGAGTCGGGTGTGGCTAATATATTTTTCGTATTAAAAAACGGTACTATTGCCACGCCGAAGTCCGATGCTATTTTAAATAGTATTACGCGCCGGTCTTTGGTACGGATTGCCCGAGATGACTTTGGTTTCACTGTGGAAGAGCGTCAAATAAGTGTTGCCGAGATTAAGGATTTTGTTGAAGCCGGCGCTTGCGGTACCGCTGCGGTTGTTACACCGATCGGAAGTCTCGGATATAAGGGTGAAATACATAAATTTTATGCCGATGGAAAAGAACCCGGCCCAATAACCCGGAAATTATATGAACATTTGACGGCTCTGCAGATTGGCGATGTCGAAGATACCCGTGGCTGGCTGAAAGAGGTGGTATAAGAAGAAATCCGTTGTCGGAATTTTTGATAAAATATTTGTAAAATCGAGGTTGAAATGGTTATCAATAATTTTAAATGGGATGATCTTGATAAAGACGGGATGACCTATCTGATGTCCCATAGAAAAGAGGTGGTGAAAAGTTACCAGAAAATGGTTGGTAATTTAGGGACTCATCTCGATGAAAAAACCCGGCAGCTGATCATGCTGGCGATTCAGGTCAACAGTCCGTCACCCGAAGCAATTAAAATTATCATACCGAAAGCCATTCGTGCCGGCGCCAACCGGGATGAAATTATTGACACCCTGATTCTAACGATTCCGGTAGTCGGGCTATCGACCGTATTGAAAATGTTGTCTTTTGTACTGAAGGAATTGGAATCCATCGAAAAAGCCTATGGCGATCTGCGCTGATTCTCAGTTGTGGGAATCTAACCTAACTTGATATTATACGCATTGTAACAGAAATACCCCTGTTTAAAAAAAGAATTAATTCCGGTAACTCTGCGCCGGAATTGTTATCACTCAGGTTTTATTTTTCCAATCCAAAGCGCCTACGGGACAAGCCTCGATACATTCTCCACAGTCTTTACAATAAAGCGGGAGGGCTTGATTAAAAGCCGTGTCAAGATAGGTTCCATATCCCCGGTCCTTGAAACCCAATAGAGATTTATTGACAACATCTTTACATATTTTAACACAAATACCGCACTTGATGCACTTATTACGGTCCAGGATTATCTCGGGATGGCGTGTGTCATAGTTGTGATGTAATTTTTCACCGATAATCGCTTCGGGATGGGCGGAGTATAGCTCGGAAAAATCTTTCAATTTACAATCGCTTTTAGCAGTACAACTGCATTCCAGGCATCTTTCCCCTTCCCGGGCGATTTCCTCTGCGGTGAAAGTTTTTGTTACCTCTTTAAATGTTGTTTTGCGTTCGGCAAGTGAAATCAAATGCTGCTTCTGCCGGTCATCCCGGTTGATATCACGCAGAAGGACGAGATCATCAGGTCGGAGGGACTGCCAGTGTCCGCGGGATACGTTGATTGTATAGGGCTCTTTGTAAACTTCATTATTAAGATGGGCAATAATTCCCAGGGCGGCGCGTCTGCCGCCGGCTACCGCTTCCACCACGGTGGCTGGTCCGGTTATGCAATCACCGGCGCTGAAAATATTTTTAGCCATCTGGTTATTGTCTTGGTTTACTTCAATGTTACCCCAGCGGTTGTGGAGCAGATCTTTTGGTGCAATGGTTTTTTGCCCGATCGCCGCGATAATCGTATCGGCTTCCACGTCAAATTCGGATCCGGCGATGGGAATCGGTCTTCTTCGCCCGGAAGCGTCCGGCTCGCCCAATTCCATTTGAATACAGGTGAGTATCTTTTTGCCGTTCTCTTCTTTGAGTTTAACAGGAGCCGTAAGAAATTGAAACCTGACGCCTTCTTCCCGGGCTTCATCGATTTCAATCTGTTCGGCGGGCATTTCTTTTTCTGTCCGGCGATAAAAGCAATAGACCTCAGTGCTTCCAAGGCGAACAGCCGTGCGTACACAATCCATTGCCGTATTCCCGCCACCAATCACTATTGTTTTGCCGGGGTTGGCGCCATTCCAGTTGTTTCGGGCAATGGTTTCAAGCCAATTGATTCCGCCGATAGTCAGCTCTTCCCCTTCGGCGCGCATCGGCGTTGTTTGCCATGAGCCGATGGTAATGGCTATGGCGTCGTAATTTGCCTTCAATTCGTCAAGGCTCAGATTTTCCCCCAGGGCTCTGTTACAATAGATCTTGATCCCACCCATTTTGGCGAAGTGGGCAATCTCTTTGTCCACTATTGCTTTGGGTAACCGGTATTCCGGTATCCCATATCTTAACATTCCTCCCGGCTGAGGCATTCTCTCATAGAGATCGGAGGCAACGCCCTCCAGACGTAAATAATAAGCAACCGCCAGTCCGGCAGGGCCGGCGCCCACAATGCCCACCTTCCGTCCGGATAATTCCGGTAGTTCTTCCATATAGCTCTCATAAAACAGGTCTGCCGCCAGCCTTTTAAAGTCGTTAATAGCCACTGCCTTATCTATGACATTTCGGCGACAGTCTTTTTCACAAAACCGGGGGCAGACGCGTCCGATTGACATTGGCAGGGGAATACGTTCCTTAATTATTTTTAATGCCTCGAGATGTTGCCCTTTTCTGCCGGCACGGACATATTCTTCAACTTTGGCATGGGCGGGGCAGGCAATCGTGCAGGGCGCTTCGCAGTCGCCGGTATGTTCCGATAAAAGCAGATTTAAAGCGGTTTGCCGCATGGAAAAAACTTCTTCGGATTCGGATTCTATTTCCATATTTTCCGTGATCAATGATGAACAACTGGGAATAAAACGTCCGGTTTTTACATCTTTGACAACACAGACAAAACAAGATGTATTATGCGTGATTTTTTCGTGGTGGCAAAGTGTGGGGATATGAATTCCATTCTCTTCGGCAACTTCGAGGATGGTTTTGCCTTCTTCCGAATTGTATGGTTTATTATCTATTTTAATGCTAATTCTGGCCACTGGTGCCTCCTCTTGGAACTCTTGAAATTGTATTAACCGGGCAGACTTCGATACAGCTATTGCACTTTGTGCAAATGTCATTGTCAACGACAAAATCTTCGGATATGGCATCAACCGGGCAGTTTTTACGGCAAAGACCACACTCGATACATTTGCTTTTATCAATAAAAACGTTAACCAGGGCATTACAAATCAATGCCTCACACCGTTTATCAATGACATGACTCCGGTATTCATTTATGTAGTAACGGAGTGTTGACAACACCGGATTCGGCGCGGTTTGACCTAGTCCGCATAAAGAGCCTTTTTTAATCTTAATGCCAAGATCCTCAAGGAATTGAAGATCCTCCGGTTTTCCGTAGCCCTTTGTAATATTTTCCAGGCATTCGAGCATCCTTTTGGTTCCAATTCGGCAAAAAGTACATTTGCCGCAACTTTCACGGGCTGTAAAATCAAGAAAATAGCGGGCGGTTTCTACCATGCAGCGGTTGTTTCCGATGAATATCAGTCCGCCGGAGCCCATGATAGCCCCAAGAGAGGTAAGAGAGTCATAATCAATCCGGGTATCGAAAAGGTCCGAAGGTATACAGCCGCCGCTGGGACCGCCGATTTGCACCGCCTTGATGCTGCCTTTCTCAGAGCCACCGATTTCATAGACAATCTCTCCGATAGTGATTCCCATAGGCACCTCTACAAGCCCGGTGTACTTTACATCGCCGGCGAGGGCAAATAACTTGGTTCCGGTGCTTTTTTCGGTTCCGATGGATGCAAACTTTTTACCGCCCTCGTTGATGATGATCGGAATATTGGCAAAAGTTTCCACGTTATTGATCAAAGTCGGGTAACCTTTGAAACCATGATCAGTCGGATAAGGCGGTCTGAACCGGGGAGTACCGCGACTACCCTCGAGAGAGTGAATCATAGCAGTTTCTTCTCCGCAAACAAAGGCGCCGGCACCTTCCTTGATTTTTATGGTGACCTGCCGGTCATTCAAATGATTGAGTTTATTCTCGATAATCTGGTCAATGGCGATTTTCAGATGCTTAATGGCAAGAGGATATTCGGCGCGGCAATAGATAAAGAGTTGAGTAGCGCCGGTTGCATGAGCGGCTATCAGCATGCCTTCCAGGATTTGGTGCGGTACGGATTCCATTAGTGAACGATCCATAAAAGCGCCCGGATCACCCTCGTCGGCATTGCAGATAAGGATTTTCTGGTCGGATTTCTTGGCATGGAGAAAACTCCATTTTAAGCCGGTTGGAAATCCGCCGCCGCCACGTCCCCGCAGTTTGGATATTTTTACTTCGCCCACAATATCCGCCGACTTCATGCTCAAGGCTTTTTCCAAAGCGGTATATCCGCCGTTTTGCCGATATTCTGCAAGGGAAACGGGATTTATCCGACCGGCTAATTTGGTCACCTTAATAAGTTCTAAATCACTACGTTTTGATTTAAACTGTAACCTTGAGGAATCATCCAATCGCAAAATTTTGTCGATAAATTCCTGTTTGGGCTGAACATTTTCGTAAAAAACCGAGCCGTTTTCGGTTTCCACCTCGATAAGGGGTTCGGCATAGCAATGACCGATACACCCGACTCCGATGATATCGATTTCCTGTATATTTTTCCTGAAGAAATCAAATACTTGTGCTGCTCCGGCGGCGAGACCGCAGCTGCCCATGCCGATTTTTATCCTTTTAATCATATTAACCTATCTTTTTATATTGACGTAATACTCTAAGCAGCTTCTTGCGGTCCAGATTGCCAAAGACTTCACCGTTGACGCTAATAACCGGCGCCAGACTGCAGCATCCCAGACATGCCACGGTTTGGAGAGAGAATAAACCGTCCTGGTCCGTTTCGCCATTCCGGATGCCAATCTCATCGGTAATCCATTTGGAAATCAGGCTGGCGCCCTTAATATGGCATGCCGTACCATCGCAAATGGAAATAACATTTTTACCTGGTTTTACCCTTTTGAATTGGGCATAGAAACTGACAATTCCCTCAACTTCTACCGGTGCGACGGAGAAATATTCGGAAATCTGCATTAATGCCGCATTGGACACATAACCAGCTGATTCCTGGACCAACTGAAGTGCCTTAATCAAATTACTTCTATCCTTATCCAGGTCTTGTAAAACAGAGCCTGCCTCTGACATTTAACCTCCAAATTATATGTGAGCGCGGAATCAATATCTGTAAAAACGCTGTAATTTACATGCAATAAAACCAAATGCAAGCTCCCGAATTCTCAATTTTAGCATTACTGCAACAGGCGAATGAATATATACGGAAAGGTAAGTTTTCTCAATTGGGCGTCAGAGAAATAATCAGGAGAACTAAATTGATTGCGTCCCGAAACTTGACTTAAGTCAAGGGCTGGCGAACCAACGATCAGCTTCACTATATGGCTAAAATTTAGCGAGATAGCTTTAGCATAGCGGCGGGGTTATTGCATCGAAGGAGAGTTTCCGGACAACAGGGAATTGTTCAGTTGCCGGTGCCGGGCAGTCCTGCTTCGACAAGCAAGTCAGCAACTCTGTGCTCGAGACAGGTTGTGAATAGACTTACCGGGTCTTGCTTTAAATTTGCCTCCAGGCAGGTGGAAATGTCCATCGGTTTACCGATATTTAATACCATCCTCTTAAAAGGATTCAGACCTTCGGCGCCATAAATGCCGATGGGGGTAATGGGAATCAATAACCCTTTATCCTGATACAGTTCAAGGGCTATTTTTCCGAAAGTGGGATTAAAGCGGGGAATATAGGAGTGATACTTGCTCGGTTCCTTGTTCACGATCTTTTTCTGACCGATTGTTCTCAAAATATTATAAGTAATCTGAAAAATGACAACGGCTCTGCCATTCAATAAAAACTCCTTTACCTGGGTAACAGAGGCTCGCATGTTACCGGCGAAAATAGCCAGATTACCGTTATATTCTTTATTGATTGGGATCATATCTAACTCTTTCATCTTGCTCGTCAAATACCAGGAAAAACGCTTTGCAACCGGAGAGAGAAATTTATAAAGAGCGGATCCCAACGCCGGTTTTATATGTTTTTGTAGAAATACTTCTCCATCAAACAGGTAATGCGCGGCTAAAAAGTGTAATTGTCGATCATAGGCAGCCACAACACCGGCGATATCCCGACCAATACCGGGGTGGTTGGCGACGATTAAGTTAGGTCCTTCCTTGATAATATTTTCCAAGCCATGATAAGTAATATATCTATTGAAAGGAAGGAATATCGGTTTAAGAATTCGTTTCGCCCGGCTATATTGATTCTTTGCTAATACGGGAGTATTTATCTTAAGCAGTGCCATCAATTACTATCCATTTAAAGTTTGGACCGTTTCTTCGGAAATTTATAAAGGAAGTTGCAGATATACAAATATTGTTTTGAGGCACCGTTAGCCTCGACTAATTCCGGTTTGTCATAATGTAGCAGGAAACCGGCAGAGTTCTCCTTACTAAAAATACTGACCCTGATTGGAAATAATATGGAAATTGTATTAATAAGTTGTGGTCATATTTGCAACCACACAAATAATAAAATCAGCCCTGTTTCTATTCTCTTCCGATAGTTTGCTTATATCCTTTTGAGAAACAGTAGTGATAGTAGCATATTTGAGGTCGGGCATCTTCTTTTGCAGGTAATGAAGAATTCCTTCATAATTATCGGAATGATAAGCTCCGTTATAGTGAATGAATAAAGAATCTTTCTGAAAGTTTTTTAAGATGAAATAAGCCATCGTAGCATCTTTAACTGCCTGTGCTTTGGGTAAATTGTTGCCTCTTTGTCCATGCATCATTCCGAGCATCTTTTTATAGCCGGGCAGTTCGGGATCATACTCAATCGGAAGAGGTGCAATCCACTCTTTTTCATTCTTAGCAAGAGTATCCAGAGACTCAAAGCCGCCTTTATGTACTAAACGAGCATATCTGCGACGAATTTTATCTGATTATCTTTGGCAAAATCTACAAGCGGCGCATAGTCAGTCTTATAATTTAGCCAGAGACGCGCTAATGTGTCCAGAGCCTTATCGTCAATTTTTCCGGCTACAAATGAATCTAATTCAGTCTGGTTATCAGCTTCGAACATCTCTGCGCCGAGGATTAATTCATTTGATTCTTGCAGATCTTTCGTTACCTCAAGTTGTAGCCAGTGGGAAATAGGGTTATTGTGAAGATCGCTAAAAAGAAAAATATCCGTTTTATTTAGGGCTTCTATCATATTTTTGTATGAAACCTTGTCCCCGTTTGCATTATACAATACATAAGCCGGTTTGTCCTGGCTAAATGCTGCTGTGAAAAGAAGTTGAAAAATAATAATTGATGGTTTCGTAAAAAGGGGAAAATATGTCATTCTTGAACGAAGTGAAGAATCTCCATAACATTGTTCGTAAAGGCATTAGAGATTCTTCGTTATCACTCAGAATGACACTTCCAGGACTTTTTACGAAATCATCAACATTGATATAACAAGCCTATTAACGTTTTAGCTCTTTCACTTAATTTATTTTTTAATATACCAGTGTTTTTGACCGTTAATAAATTCCTCGATACCTCTCTTTTTAATGATCTTTAAATTTTTAATATGTGCTTTGCCGTGATTGACTTCAAGAAATTTAAGTTTATTACATTGTTCAAAATCACTACAGTCCCAACAGCCGTCTAATTGCTTTTTCTGACAACATTTCTTGATTTTACAGATGGGATTTCCACCGCCATTTTTGCAATTCCGGTTACATCTCAGTTTTACCATTGCTCCCAGCACTTCATAGCAATCGGGGTATTTTTCAAATATTTTAAAAAATGAAATGGTGGATAATAACTCAGCCGTTTTATCAAAACGATAAGTCCTTAATTCTTTTCTTAAATCTCTTGCATAATCAGCAATTATTCTTTTGTGGTTCGGACATTCTTCACAATATAGTCCACAATATGCTACATCGGTAAAGCTCATCTTTAATTCTCCATTATTGCTTTAAATTTTACTTTGGAATCCGCATTGGGTATAGCCATTGTTATGAGCTGAATCTGTGTTCATTTGGAGTTCTTCTGACACTTCGGGCAGATATGTGTGCTGCGCTGTCCTACAATGATTCTTTCGATTATTGTGTTACATCGCGGACAGGGCTGTCCGGTACGGTGAAAGACATTTAACTGTTCGGCATTGTGTCCCCGGCGCTGCCCGGCTGAATAGAAATTGGATTGCCTATTGCCGAGGGTTGTGCCGAGGTTGTCGATGCCTTTCTGTAATACAAATCTGATGGCATAATGGAGGGCTTCAAGTTTCTTGCCGGACAATCTCGAAGCAATTTGCCGAGGATGCAATTTTGCCTCCCAGAGGGCTTCATCGGTATATATGTTTCCCAGCCCGGCAATGAAGGTTTGATCCAATAGAAGCGGTTTCAGCTGCCGGCTTTTGGGACGAATGCGTTTTTTGAAAATATCAACAGTGAAAGCATCATCCAGCGGTTCCGGTCCCAGGCGTCCAATGACCGGATTCGGATCATTCACTAAAAAAAGCCGCCCGAATTTGCGAGTGTCGTGAAAGCGCAGATCAAAAGTGTCGTGAAAATGCAGGATGACATGTTCATGTTTAGCGCGTTCGGTGTTTGGCGGGATTAACTGTATCTTGCCGCTCATGCGCAGGTGAATCAGCAGATGCAGACCGCTTTGAAAATCGAAGATGATATATTTTGCCCGGCGCCGGATGTTGGAGATTGTCTGCCCGGGAATAGTTTGCCTGAATTCTTCCGCGGCTGGCTGTGCGATGCTATTTTCCCAGAAGACATCAGTGCTGCTGATTGTTTTGCCGATAAAACCGGCTTTGATCAGGTCATTAATAACTGTTTGGACTTCGGGTAGCTCCGGCATTTTGCCTCTATTAATGATTTTTTAAATATTGGAGTAATACACAATTAAAATTCCTTCCTTAATGACTCGATAATAGTTATTTTTCGATGGAAATGCAAATTGAACCGGCTATATAAGTATTCATCTGTTTTTTTGCAATGGTTATTTTTAATAAAGTGTCGATGAGATTTGCACCTGGAAATTGAAATAATTCAAATAATGCGGAGTTTTTATGCTTTGTAAGATTAATCCCACACGGACGCGCGCCTGGAAGAAGTTGGGAAAACATTATGAAAAAATGAAAAATGTCTCTATGAAAGCCATGTTTGAGCGGGACGCCGACCGATTTGCAAAATTTTCGCTGCGGTTTGAGGATATACTTTTAGATTATTCGAAAAATATAATCGACCAGGAAACAGTGCGCCTGCTGTTGGATCTGGCGGAAGAAACGCGATTGCCGGACGCTATTGAGAAGATGTTCACCGGGGCGGCGATCAACGAGACCGAAAATCGTGCGGTTTTGCATATAGCCTTGAGAAATATTACCAATACCCCAATTTATGTGGACGGTAAGGACGTAATGCCGGAAGTCAATACCGTTCTGAAACAGATGGAAGAGTTTTCGGGAAGGCTGCTTTCCGGTGAGTGGCGGGGATATACGGGAAAACCAATCACCGATCTGGTTAATATCGGTATTGGCGGGTCGGATCTTGGGCCGGTAATGGTGACAGAGGCTTTGCGCCCGTATAAGAATGAAAATATTATGACTCATTTTGTATCTAATGTGGATGCTACTCATATAGCCGAGACTTTTAAGAAAATAAATCCCGAAACGACGCTGTTTATTATTGTATCAAAAACCTTTACAACACAGGAAACAATGACAAACGCTGCAACGGCAAGACGCTGGTTTCTTGAAAATGCGCAGGATGCGGCATTCATCAAAAAACATTTCGTTGCGGTATCAACTAACGCGGAAAAAGTTACGGAGTTCGGTATAGATCCGGCGAACATGTTCCGTTTCTGGGAGTGGGTTGGCGGACGTTATTCGTTATGGTCGGCGGTGGGTCTTTCGATTGCATGCAGCATCGGGTTTGAAAATTTCAGGCAATTGTTGGAAGGCGCGCATGCCATGGATCGGCATTTTCTAAAAACTCCTTTTGAGCATAATATTCCGGTAATTTTAGCGCTTCTGGGAATCTGGTATAATAATTTCTTTGGCGCCGCAGCGCATGCGATTCTGCCCTACGATCAATATTTACACCGCCTTCCGGCTTATCTGCAGCAGGGCGACATGGAAAGCAATGGGAAGTACGTGGATCGAAACGGCGAGGCGGTGAGTTATCAAACCGGTCCGATCATCTGGGGCGAACCGGGTACAAATGGGCAGCACGCCTTTTATCAGTTAATTCACCAAGGCACAAAGTTTATTCCCTGTGATTTTCTGGCGGCGGTTGAAAGCCCCAATCCTATCGGCGATCACCATGAAAAGCTGCTGTCGAATTTCTTCGCTCAGACGGAGGCTTTGATGAATGGTAAAAGCGCAAGCGAAGTTATTGAGGAACTCCGGGATCAAGGGCTGGATCAAGGCACCATTGAAAGACTGTTGCCTTATAAAGTGTTTCAGGGTAATCGACCGACTAATTCCATTATGTATAAAAAATTGACGCCGCGGACTCTGGGCAGCCTGATTGCCGCTTACGAACATAAAATCTTTGTACAGGGCACTATCTGGAATATTTTCAGTTTTGATCAGTGGGGCGTGGAACTTGGAAAGCAGCTGGCGCAGAAAATATTACCGGAATTAGACGATGAAACACCGGTTTCTGCTCATGATTCTTCGACGAACGGGTTGATCAATATGTATAAAGCATTAAGAAAGAAAAAATAGGTTATATCAGATGGTTCTATGGTTTAAAGAATTAAATCCAATTATCCAGGCGCTATTGGCAACCTGTTTTACCTGGGCGATTACAGCGGCGGGCGCTTCTTTAGTTTTTTTCTTTAAAACTATAAATCGCAAAGTTCTGGATAGCATGTTGGGGTTTGCCGCAGGCGTTATGATTGCCGCCAGTTTCTGGTCGTTGTTAGCGCCGGCTATCGAAATGGCGCAGGAATCCAGTCTGCCGGCTTGGTTTCCCGCGGTGGTTGGGTTTTTATTGGGTGGGTTGTTTCTTAGAATTGTGGACAAGCTACTTCCGCACTTGCATTTAGGATTCCCCGATGAGCAGGCGGAAGGAATTAAAACTAAATGGCAACGCAGTGTTTTGCTGGTGCTGGCAATCACACTGCACAATGTACCGGAAGGACTGGCGGTGGGAGTTGCCTTTGGCGCTTTAGGAGCCGATTTACCCTCGGCTACACTTGCCGGCGCCGTGGCGCTGGCTCTGGGAATCGGCATTCAGAATTTTCCGGAAGGTGTCGCCGTATCCGTACCTCTAAGACGAGAAGGTCTAACCCGGTTTAAAAGCTTCTGGTATGGACAAATGTCAGGAGTCGTTGAGCCTATTGCTGGAGTGCTTGGCGCCGCTGCGGTTTTGTTGATGAAACCGATTTTACCTTATGCGCTTTCTTTTGCCGCCGGCGCCATGATATTTGTGGTGGTCGAAGAATTAATTCCGGAATCACAGCTGGAATCCAACAGCGATGTTGCCACGACTGGTGCGATGCTTGGATTTGCGGTTATGATGATATTGGATGTTGCGCTTGGATAGGTGAATAATCGGTCTGTGTGAGTCTGCCGGCGCCGCCCCTTTTATTATCTTGATATCGCATCCCAACATAAATAGCTTTGGCTGTAATGAAAAATACTCGAAAGTCTCAAATCCGCAAGTTTTTCTATAGTCTGACAGTTTTACTATGCCTGCCGCTTATGGCGGAAATTCATTTCGACCGTCCGGAAGTTTATTTCCGGTTTACCGTTCAGTCCAGAGAAGAACTATCTCAAATTACGAGAATGATCTCCATCGATAATGTCCAGGGTGATACGGTCTATGCTTATGCAAATAAACAGGAACTGGCGGAATTTCAGAAATTAAGCAAAACCATCGAATTTCTGACAGCGCCGGGTCTAAAATATAAACCCCGCATGAGCGAATCGGTAAAAGGGGTTGCTCTCTGGGATTCCTATCCGACTTATGACGCCTATGTTGCAATGATATACCGGTTTGCGAAGGACTATCCCGATATTTGCCGGATCGACAGTATCGGTGTTTCAGTTAAGGGACGGAGGCTTCTGTTTGCCAAGATTTCGGATAACGTCAATTCCGACGAAGCCGAACCGGAATTTCTATATACATCCACGATGCACGGCGACGAAACCACGGGATATATGTTAATGCTGCGATTAATCGATTATTTGTTACAGAATTATGGTTTCAATGAAGAGGTAACTTACCTCGTTGATAACTTGGAAATCTGGATCAATCCGCTGGCTAACCCGGATGGGACCTATTACAGTGGTAATCATACTGTTTATGGTGCTACCCGATGCAATGCAGATAGTGTAGACCTGAATCGCAATTTCCCGAACCCGGCGGAAGGCGAACATCCCGACGGAAACTCCTGGCAGCCGGAGACTATTGCGATGATGGATTTTGCCGAACAGCGTCATTTTGTGTTATCGGCGAATTTTCACGGCGGCGCCGAAGTCGTCAATTATCCCTGGGACACATGGGAACGGCGCCATGCCGATGACGAGTGGCTCATTTGGCTTTGCCGTCAATATGCCGATACCGTGCACGCTTACAGCCCATTCTATTATATGAGCGGTTTTGATGATGGTATTACAAATGGCTGGGGCTGGTATCCGGTTTACGGCGGACGCCAGGATTACATGACCTATTTTCAGCATTGCCGTGAAATTACTATTGAATTATCGAATGAAAAGCTGCTTCGCGAATCCATGTTGTCGGCTCATTGGGAGTATAACCGGACGGCTCTGCTGAATTATATGGCGGCGGCATTGACCGGTATCCGGGGGGAGGTCAGATACGGAAGTGAACCGCTTGAAGTTCAGGTCAGTATTATTGATCATGAAAAAGATAATTCCTGGGTATTTTCAGATCCGGATATGGGCGATTATTACCGGTTATGTTTGCCGGGTGTATATGATCTTCATTTTACGGATGGCGGCAATTTAACGAAAACGTTCTATAATGTTCCGGTTGAATCCGGTGATGCAACAATCGTAAATGTGTTTTTTCAATCCGAGTATCATGGCGACGTTAACAACGACGGGCTTATCAATGTGGCGGATATTTTGTGCATAGTGAATTTTATTATTGATAGAGAGATGCCGGACAGTAGTGAATTCAATCTTGCGGACTGGAATGAAGATGAAGAATTAAATATCGCCGACATTGTGGGAATTGTTCGCTACATTTTAAATCAAAACCCCTGAAAATTATTTTACCCCTTTAGAAAACAGATGGAAAAGTCTTATATTTAATTAGGTTTAATGATTGTGCGAGTGATTAAATACTGGAAATATTTTGTTCTTATTATCATCTGTCTGCCGGGTTTGACGTTGGGCTCGGTACGTTTGTCTGAAACCGACGACTCCGGAGAGGCGTACTCTCTTCAGGTTCTGGGTTCCTCTGCGACCGGTCTTACGCTTAAAATATCCTTAGACTTTTTAAAGATCCGAAGGATAACTAAAAATGGTAATCTTTTCACTGAATTGGAGATACCCGGCGAGGGGTTTTGGTATGAAATTGGTAAACCCCAATTGCCCGTAATCCGCAAAATAATCAACATTCCCGATAACACCCGGATAGAGTGGACGGTTAGCATTGACGAGCAGGAAGAAATTTATCTATCGGAACGATCTTTTACCGAGCCGCTTCAACCAGTTCAAGCTTTTCGGAGAAAAGATAAGCCCGCAACTAAAAATGATTTCAGCATTGATAAAGAGCTGTATAAGACGGATAGCTATTTCAATCCCGGGGTGGTTATTATCAATAAACCCTTTTATATGAGCAGCGTGCGCGGCGCTTTACTTGAATTTTCCCCTATTGAATATAATCCGGTGCGTAACAAGCTGAACATTCGCGCCACCGTGATTATCGATATACGGTTTGTTCCCGATGAAAAATCTGCTTTGCCAAAGTTTAAAACTCCGATTTATCATCCTGAATTAGCACGGCTCGCGAAAGCGGTTTTTATCAATTATGATCGGGCGGAAGCCGAAATTCAAACACCTGTGAATTTGCTGGTAATCGCCGCCGACCGGTTCATGGATCACCCGGAATTGGCGAATTACCTCAACTGGAAAAGGCAGACCGGATATCAGGTTACAATCAAAGCGATGTCCGGATTAGAGAATAGCCCGGAATCAATTAAAAATTTTATTATATCGGAATATAACGGCGTGCCGTATCTCGCGTATGTTTTGTTGATTGGTGATGTGGAAGATGTGCCGGCCTGGACCGGTGCTTTCAGTGAAACGGAAACCGATGTTCCTTACACTCAAATAGTTGGAGATGATTTTATTCCCGACATTATGATTGGGCGTTTTTCGGCGAGTAGCGCTGAAGAGTTGACTGCCATCATCAATAAATCAATATCCTATGAACAGTGCTGCTTCGATGACCTGACGGCGCTGAACCGGCTGACTTTTATTTCTACCAGCGATACGGGAAACTGGCAGATTGCCGAAGGTTCTCACGATTATGTGATTAGCAATTATTTGAATCCGGGAGGAATCCAAAGCGACCATATCAGGGGATATTCAGGTGGAAATACGGCGGATATTCATCAGGCTTTAAATAGCGGGCGAACGATTTGCCACTACTCCGGGCACGGTATCTCCACCATGTGGCAGGGACCGGAATTTACCGTGACCGATATTGGAGCACTGGATTCGTCAGCGGTTCCTTTTTTTGTGATAAGCAATGCCTGTGAAACCGGCAGCTTCGCCGAGGAGGAATGTTTTGGCGAAAGCTGGATTCGCGCGGCGGACCGGGGCGCATTTGCTTTTGTGGGTGCTTCCAATAGTACTTACTGGGAGCCTGACGATATAATGGAACGCGCGATGTATAACGGCTATTTTCAGGAAGAAAAATATTCCATTGGCGCTATGGTTCAGCGGGGATTGTTTGAAGTTTCCATGCAAAATACGTCAATGGCAAAATACTATTATGATGTTTATAATATTCTTGGCGATCCGACGATTCGTCCCTGGCTCGGAACTCCGCATATTCCTTTAGTTTCTCATTCTAAAGCTTATTATGCCGGCTCCGGTCAATATGAAACCCTGGTACAGGTGGACGGTGTCGGCGTGGAAAATGCCCGGGTAACGCTCACTCAAACCGGGACAATTCAAGGTTATGGACTTACCGACGCATTTGGAATGACACGATTATCACTCGATCTGGCTTCTGTCACTGAAGGTCAGCTGGTTTTGACCGTTACCGGGAATCAGATTGTGCCCTTTATTGATACGGTTCATGTTATCGATTCGGTAAATGTGCTGGCAAATCAGGATACCATACCGGTTGCCGTTTCATCAAATATCAGTATCACTGTTTTTGATGAATTGCATAATCCTTATTCCGGTCTTGAAATATATATCGATGGCTGGACGGTAATGTCGGATAGTTTATTGGGAACGACAAATGAAGATGGGATATTAAACTTTCGGTTGAATCCCAAATATGGCGAAATGTTTTCAATAAAGGGTAAAAGGCCGGGTGAAGATTATTTCATTTTTGCTCATTCCTTAGTCGTCAATGGCGCTCAGTCGTTTCGTAATCCGGGGCTGACCGCTTCGTCGCCCGATTTTGGAGTCGATAATGCATTATTGCCCGGCTTACAAGGTCTGATTCAGGCAACCTGCGCCGAACAAGAAGTCCGGATCGGTCTGCGTGGTTCCGGAAGCGACACGCTGATTTTCGGAAAAACCGCTGAGATAAAGCCTGAATTTAGCGGAACTCTTTATGCCGGAATTTTGAAGCGGGGCTACACTGTTTTTGCGGATACCTTTACTGTAGCCAAAGCCTATGGGATGATTAGCGGGAGAGTTATCGATAGCGATTATAATCAGTTAAATAATGTCTCGGTTACGGGCTATTTGCTTCCGGATACTGCGCAGAGCGTCTTTCACACGGTCAGCGCTGAATCGGGAGAATTTTCCATCGTAAAACCTGTTGAAGCGGGTGTATACCGGATAGAGGCAAAGCTATTCGGATATATTCCGTCTGTCTTTAATGATACGGTTAAAGTCGGCGATGATAATATCATCGATATAGTGGTGATCGCTGCGGGACGGACAACGGTATCGGGGACGGTAACCGGGAATCCCGGTGGCAGAGCGCTCGATTCGGAGATTACCGTATATCTTATTGAAGACGAGAATATTCAGTTATACAATACGGCACAGACTCTTGCAAGCGAGGGCGGGAAATATCAATTTGATTTACCGCAAACCACGTATCAATTCTCGATAAGTTCGGAGCGCTATATTTCCGTCCATCAGCCCATTACCGTTGAAGACAGTGTACTTATTCATAATTTTGTCCTTGATACCACTAAAGCGAGTATTCTGTTGGTTGATGATGACAGCGGGAAGCGATTGATTACTAAAGTCGATGGGACTTTGGCTGAGGAATATGTCGTTAAAGCAGATGAAAAAGGACAAAGCGCCGCTGAAATCCAGAGTATGCTCGAATCTCTGGGCTACTATGTCATGAAAACCGGGTTTGACGAAGAGACTGCGAACAAACTAAATGAATTTGATCTGTTGATATCCTCCTCGGGCTCAAACACGGCGCCTGTAGAGGATAGTAATTATCGCCTGATGTTGGAATCTTATGTAGCAAATGGCGGAAAATTATTGGTAGAGGGCGGTGAAGTTGGATACGATGCGGCTGAAATCCCGGGTTATTCATCTTTTGCGCAAAATGTTTTACATGTTTCTCAATGGAATACTGATGAAGCCAAAAGTTTGTACCGTCTCGTCACGGATCATGATTTGGTCTGTCAGCCAAACAAATTGGACTTCGAGATCGGGATCAATTACAACAACGTTGATGACGAGGACGCCTGCACACCGGCATCAGACGCGCGGGTAATCTATTTTAACAACGCCAATTCTTCTCAAGGTGGGATCATTCTGTATGAAGATCCTGATAATGTTCATGGCACCCGGATTGTTTATTACACTTTTGCATTTAATAAGCTCAGCGATCTGTCCGTTGCTGCAAATCTCCTTGAAAATACGGTAAATTATCTTTTGTCTTCACCCGAACCGAAGGAAGAGGTCAAAATAACTGTCTCTCAGTTGCCCCGGGAATTCGCCCTTCATTCCAATTACCCGAACCCTTTTAATTCATCGACGACGATCCGCTTTGATATTCCCGTGGAAACCCATGTCACTATTGAAATATTCGACCTGCTGGGGCGGAAGGTTGGCACTTTGACGGATGGAAATAAGCTCCCCGGATTTTATGAATTACTCTGGTACGGCAAAGATAAAAACGGCAAAATTCTACCATCGGGAGTCTATTTTTATGCAATCACCGCCGGACAGTTTCACCGATTACATAAGATGCTGCTCGTGAAATAATATGATTAACACCATTCCGGCACAGCGGTTTTGTGATGAGTTATTCTCAGTGTACTTGAAACTTTTATAATGCCTCATAGTTAAACGGTGTAAAAGTAACAGGAGGAAAAAGAATATGGATCGAAAAAAAATAACATTGTTGTCAGGTTCGTTATTGTTGGTGTTTCTGGGAATTATTATTGGGCAGATGTTTTTTCAATCAAAGCCCGAACGGATTGTCCTTTATGAAAATTACCCAAAAGAAAATTCGTCGGCATTTGTAAACGCATCGTATGTCAGTGACGACAATTCGAAGCTGCCCTCTATTTTAGATTTAAACGAAGCCTTTGTCAATATTGCTGAAAATGTGAATCCTTCCGTTGTAACCATTATCACGACTAAGGTTGTCAAACTGCGCGGAAATCAGATGTTTCCCGGCTTCGATGACGATTTCTTTTTCCGGTTTTTTGGCGTTCCGCCGGAGGCCGAACGACGGGGAACGGCGCTGGGATCCGGAGTGATTGTCGATAAAAAAGGCTATATCCTCACTAATAATCATGTTGTGGAGCAAGGTACGGAAATCCGGGTGAAATTGATCGATAAGCGTGAATTTGTCGCCGAGGTAATCGGCACCGATCCAAAGAGTGATCTGGCGGTGATCAAAATTAAAGCCGATGATTTGACGCCGATTGTTCTCGGTAATTCCGAAGCGTTACGGATTGGTGAATGGGTTTTGGCAATCGGATCGCCTTTTTCCGACAATCTTGACCACACGGTCACAGCCGGCATTGTCAGCGCCAAAGGGCGCAGCAATATCATAAACTCCCGAAATTATGAGAGTTTTATTCAAACCGATGCCGCTATCAATCCGGGAAATTCCGGCGGTGCGCTGGTCAATATCCGGGGTGAACTGGTGGGAATCAACACAGCCATTGCGACCAGCGGCGGCTCCGGAAATCTGGGAATCGGATTTGCCATCCCGATAAATCTGGCAAAAAAGGTGATGACCGACCTGATCAAACACGGCAAAGTCATTCGAGCCTGGCTGGGCGTGACGATTCAGAATGTAGATGATGCCATGGCTAAGGCTTTGAAGTTGGAAGATCGCTCCGGCGTTCTCATTGGCGGCATTGTTAAAGATGGTCCGGCAAAAAAAGCCGGTTTAAAGATTCAGGATGTGATAGTAGAATTTGACGGTGTGAAAGTTAAAAACGTTAGCCATCTGCAGCTGTTGGTATCCAATTCGGAAGTCGGTAAAGAAAAAGAGGTTGTCGTTCTCAGAGGGAAAAAGGAGAAGAGAATAAAAGTCAAGCTGGGAGAACTCCCCGATTCATTTGAACAAGGGGCTGTGACCGCCCAATCAGGTTCAGCCAAACTGGGGCTTACGGTTAAAGAATTGACGCCGGATATTGCCCGGCAGTTTGGGATTAATAAGAAGGAAGAGGGGGTTGTTGTTACCAGTGTGGACAGAAATAGTGAAGCCGGTCGATCATTGCGCACCGGCGACCTAATCCAGCGGATTGGTGAACGCAACATCCAGAATATAGATGACTATAATAAGGCACTGGAAGAATCCGCCGGCGAATACATATTAATATTGGTTAAGCGCAGAGGAGACACCTTCTTTGTGACACTAAAAAACACTGAATAGTATTCAAAACCATCTCTCCTTGCGAAAAAGGGGTTTCTGTAAATGGAAGCCCCTTTTTGGTTTGCCTTGCATGCAAACATATCCAATGGATAAAGTTCATTGAAAACTGAACAAAGATCCTGTCGCCTAATCGGATAGGAAGACAATGCGAAGCCAAATGCGTTTCCGGCAACGGAAGGG
>JAGHBC010000113.1 GCA_021161185.1 Fidelibacterota bacterium | reverse complement strand
GTTTAAATTGATCATTTAGAATTTCGTTTGCCGTCTCGGTGATCGTGTTCAGGAAGAACTTCAATTCACTATTGAATTTTTGAATCGATCTTTGAAACGACTTGTATTCTTCAGAATTTTTGTAATATTTGTCTGGTTTATTTTTTTTGAGAAAGGTCCACCAGTCAGCGGCGTTATTGTTGCCGGGGGTTCCATTGTAATGCACAAACGGTTCCCGGAAATTGATGAAGGGAAGCACTTCGCTTTCAAACAGCGGAAACCAGTCGATTTCCTGGTTGTTGCGAAAATTGTGCATCCTGGATAAAAGTTTATAATTCATCAAATCACCGGCATAGGATGCTTCTTTCACCAGGGTATCACTTTTCGTGTTTATCACGTCCTTGGAAATGGTTTTTTCCGTCAGCGTGCCATCATCGGCCCGGAATTGAACCTTTATGAAACTTTCTTCAGCCAGCGCAAAATGATTGATCAGATTTTCCGGTTTATCAGCATCAAAATATTTTGAAATCTGTGCATTCTTTGTTTTTAAAATGCTTTGCAGGAAGGTATAGATAGCCCAATAGATACAACTTTTCCCGCTGCCGTTTTCGCCATAGAGCAGGATGTTTTTGCCAGCAACTTCTATGGGCACTTCGCTATAGAAAAATTTGAAATTTTTCAGAGTTATTTTTTCTATCCGCTGCATTAGCCAACTGCCTTTATCGGCCCGATTAAATCCGCCAGACGAATATCCATCAGTTTGAGATTGTTCATAATTTCGTTGTCTTTTTGTCGCAGTTTTTGATAAACACTGCGAATGGTCTCGATCTTTTCTTCGTCGTTCAAACCTTCAATAGATGGAAAATCCCGCTCCACATACGGGATAAAGGTAATGCCGGCTCTTTTGAATTCTTCTTCGAAATAGAGTTCGAGAAATATTGAATCTATCAATTCGTCAATTATATTTGCAATATGGATGTTAGGTACAAATCCATTGACCAATTTTGATTCTTTATTCGCCGAGTCTAGTAAAAATGATATGTATTTACTCAGTATCTTAAATAAATTTTGTATGGCAAGATCTATTTCTTTGATATATGTACTGCGGATGTTTGGGGAAGAAAATAATAGATATCCCCCAGCCATTCTTAATCCATCAAAAAAACACTCGAACATAAAGTGAAATAGTAAAGAATTAATCCAACATAGAATATATTCGGGTAGAAAATTTGGGCTAAATGAGTGAATACAATTCGTATTAATTGATGCAAATTCTCCATTTTCATCATAAAATGCTTCTGCCCGCAACGCAATTTTCGCTAGTATTATTTTCGGTCAGAGATACAGAGTTTTCCGTCTTTTACTTATGATAGATGAATTTATATCTAAATAAGGCCTTAATAATTGTACTCCTTTATCTGTTAATTTTTCTTTACCCCATTTATTTGTGTATCTATCTATAGTGCCTGTATTTATTAGTTTTTGTCCTTTTTTCTCATTTAATAATTGATGATACTCATCTGCTTCTTTCGCTGTTGATGTTGCGTTTATTTTACCAACGACATTTATATTAATTGATTGATTGACCATTCTCTTTACTAAAGAGATTTTATCGTTTATTAAAAACCCCCATAATAAATCTGGCAAAAACTTTAAATCAGACTCAGAAGCGAGCCAATATTTAGGCTCGATTGAAATTGATTTATATTTATGAATGATTATAGGTTGATTTTGATTATTTGTATTCCTTTGAAGAATTGTTACAACTGGATATGTACTTGCTTTTTTAAAGACACGAACACTAGAATAGTCTGCAATTGATTTAATAGATGTATTTTTGTATATAAATCGTCTAAGTTCCTTGCCATAATTTGCAGAAAGATATCTATTCGGAGTGATAAAACATAAAATACCAATTTCAGACAAAATTGAAATTCCACATTCAATGAACAATACGTATATATCAACAGTACCTTTTGCCGTAACATATTTAGACTTTAGTTCTTCGTATGCTCTATCTCCTAATTTTTTTTTCATCTTAATTGCGCTAATATATGGCGGATTCCCAATCACAATATCAAAATTTCTTTCCCCAAACATCCACTCCGGGTCAAACCAGTCGGTTTTGGAATGGTCAAAGGGGTTCCACATGCTTATCTTCAGCGCCCGTTCATCGGAAGCGGCAGCCGATTGAATTTGCTGCATAAATATTTTTTTCTGCGTTTCCAGAAAGCGTTCTTTTATTTCTTCCTTTTCCTGCCCGTAACTTTGCAAATATGTTTTTCTTAAGCGTCTTAAATTATTTATATCATCATAGTTGTCGAACAAACTGCCTTGTCCATTTTCTTCGGGCAAGGGAATCAATGTATCCGCGGTTACAAATTTAAATTCCAGATTGGGCAGGGCTTCCACACCGCGATTGGGTTTTGAATCATCAATTGTTTCATCCACCACAAGGGTTAAAAAGCAGCGCAGTTTGGAAATTTCCGCCGCTATGGGCTGGATATCTACTCCGAATAGGGAGTTCTGAATGATACCCAGTTTACGTGCGTATTCCACACTGGCGGTATCCAGTTTTTCCCTGACCTGTTTTTGCAAAATAGCATTTTCTATCCGGCTGATTTGCCGTTCCTTCCACCATGCGGCATTGGGATCCAGTTTTTGCAGTGCCATCACAATTTTCTGCATCACTCCTATGGGAAAGGCGCCGCTGCCGCAAGCCGGGTCCAGCACGGTCAGTTTATCCAGAGCGTCTAAAATCTTTTCTTTATCATCCTGCCTAAATGAAACGCTTTCGTCCATCTTGAAAATGGGTCGCAACCGGTCTATTTCAATCGCGGTTTTGCTGTTCAGGTAATAGAGCAGGCTTTCGGCGGCCATGTAATCGACAATTTCCCGGGGGGTATAGTAACTGCCGGTGGCTTTGCGGGCGGTTTCGCCGCTGTCGGGGTCAATTTCCGCCAGCAGGTTCTCAAAGATGCGTCCCAGCATTTCCGGATCGACACTCACTTCAATATCCACCACGGAGTTTTCATCAATAGTGAAATTATATTTTTCCAGTTCAGTGAAAAATTCCAGGAACCACTCATCGGGAATGCGTAATGTATTCAGATTTTTATTCAATCCGGTCAAATTATCCGGCAGGTAAAAATCATCGGGATGCGGCTCGAACAAACCGCCGTTCAGGAATGGCGTAATTTCACAGCCCCGCGGCAGATCCTGCACACGCTCCTCCATCGGGGTATTCAGCGTCTGGAAAAAGAGACGTTCCAGAATCGTATGATAATAATTGGCGTTTGCTTGCACCGATTGGCTGGAAAGCAGGTCTTCCGGCATTAAAGGAATACCATCATCGGATTTTTTCATCTTTAAAAACCAGCAAAAGATGATTCGTCCGATCAGGCGCACGGCAAATTCCTGGTATAGTTTTTTAGAATTGTTATTTGTTGCATCAACACCGGGCAACTCTAAAATGCGTTCATAGGTAACGGCTTTTTTACCTTTACCGGCGGTGGCGCCCACCAACTGGTAAAAATAGCGGGCAACGGTTTTGTAAAATTCTTCATTCAGCGCTTCCACGCTGAAGGCGTTGCGAATGTCTTCCAGTGTTTGTGGTTTTCCGGCAATGGCATAAAGGCGGTCAACCGGTGTTCTGGTTTTTTCATCTCTGCCCAGCAAGTAAGTATAGCGTTTGGGTTCGGTGGCGATTTTCGCAATATTGCCTTCTTCATCCAGCGCCCGTATTTCCGAAACAAATGATAGCCGCCATTTTTCATCCTGAACAAATACAATCAGTGCCCCGTCCACATCGTAGTTATACACCTTGCGCAGCAGTCCGCGCAATCCCACCTTGTTGCGTTCCAGCATCACGCCGGGCAGCACGTTGACCTGATATAATCCGATAAGCCGGTCGTCTTCCGTTATAAAACTTCCCAATTCATAGGCTGCGGCGGCTTTGTCGTTTGCCGGCAGTGATATCTGCTGCGGCTGTTGGTGGAAGTTTTTTACATTAAAAATTTCGGCAAGGGTATCGCGCCAGGTTTCCAGCTCAAACGGCGCGGATAAGATTTGTTGTAATTGAAGTTTAGTCATCTTTATTTTGCTTCCTGTCCAGAATGTGTTGCAGTTCTTTTTCAAAATCTTCCTTTTTGGGAAGATAGAGTTGATATTTACTGACAAACATTTTATTACTGATGTTTTGTGTCGCGTATTCCATCAGAATTTGATCTTTATAGGCGCCCAGGATAATCCCGATGGGCTCGGCGTCGCCTTCCGTATTTTCTTCATTCCGGAAATAATTCAGATACAGGTTCATCTGTCCCACATCGTGATGGGTAATTTCACCGCGTTTCAAATCGATCAAAACGAAGCATTTAAGGATACGATGGTAAAAGACCAGATCAACCGAAAAGCGACGGCTTCCGATCTGCATCCGGTATTGTCTCTTTATAAATGCGAACCCCTTGCCCAGTTCAAGCAAAAAATGTTGGATATTTTCAATAATTTGATCTTCAATGTCGCTTTCCATGTATTGCTCTTTCTGGGGCAAATTGAGAAATTCCAGAACATAAGGGTCTTTGATAATGTCTTCCGGTTTTTGTAATTGCTGGCCTTTTTCCGCCAGGTTCAGCACGCCTTCTTTGTTTTTGCTCAATGCCAGTCGTTGAAAAAGCATGCTCTTCATCTGCCGTTTCAGTTCACGCACACTCCAGTTTTCTGCAGCGCACTGATTGATATAAAAACGAATTTCCAGATCGGAATCGGCTTTTAAAATTTCAAAATAGTGTGACCAGGATAATTTGTGGTAAGCAGGCGATTCAACTTCAGATTTTCCAGACGCTGTCTGGAATTTTGGGAAAGTCAGATAGAACTTGCGCATCTGATAAATATTGGATTTGCTGAAGCCTTTGCCGAAGCGCAGAGTTAAATCATCTGATATCTGTCTCAGCAATCGGCTGCCATACTCCGCTTTTTCATTTCCGACCTGTTCGTATTCCACGATGTATTTACCTATTTGCCAGTATGTTGTTAATAAAACCGTATTAATTTTTGATGCGACCTGTCGCTTACTTTCAGCAAGCAGATGTTCAATGTTGTCAATCAATTGCTGATATTTGCCGCTTTGTAAACGGGTCATTTGATAAAGGTCTCCGAAATGACGATTTCCGGTGAAATGTTTAAATCCAGTTCCTGCTCAGGCTGGGCTTCTGAATCGTCCAGTTCCAGAGCGTCATACTTTTTGGCAAGCAATAAAAGTAAATTATCAACCTGCGCATAAGTAATCTGTTTTTTATCCGCTTGCTGACGAATTTTACGAATTTCATTTGGCAGCGGTGTGTAAGTCCCTGCGTCTATCAGTTCAGTAAGATTTTCACAGACCTTTTTCACGTCACTCTTTTTTGTTAATCCTTTAATGTCGCGCAAAAACTTTTTAGCCTGTGCAGAAATGGCGTCGGCTTTTTCGGTTGTGGTCACTTTTTCAGTCGATGCGCCTAAAAACTCTTTTTCAAAAAGGTCTAAAGCCGATTGCACATGTCGGTAATGAATTTTTGGTATATCGTAAGCAGGTTCGCTCGATTGTGCCTGAAATATTTCCGCCGCTTCCAGAAAGGTCAGCGATTTAACATTTCCATTTTTATCAATCTGATAGAATTCCATTTTGTATGGCGATTTTAAAAATACGGCAGATGATTGTTTAACGCTGTCATTAACGGCATATTTGTCTTTGCGCGAGGTTCTTGCTTTTAACGGAAAATTTTTAATTCGTTTAAATTCTTTTGGATTGGAATCTTTGAACTCACGGATGAAACGCAGGTAGTGCAGCCTTTTATCTTCTTCATCCGGCAATCCTTCTTTGAACAGTTCAAACTGCTCGACCAATTCTTCATGTGTAAAAATTTGCGCATCTTCGCCGAAAGCGGTATGGAATCCCTGAAGTTTCACCAGGGCATTGTTGTAGAGATTAATTTCTTCATCCCCTTGTTGCGAAGGGTAAAAATTGTAATTGTAAACAATGTCCGCCGCGCTGCCAATGCGGTTAACCCTGCCGATACGCTGCATCAAACGTGTAGCGTTCCAGGGCGTATCGTAATTTACAATCACATTGGCGCGGTGCAAATTTACCCCTTCCGCCAATACGTCTGTTGAAATCAGGATTTTATAGTCATCTTTAAAATCACCGGGATAATTGGCGTCAAAGTTTTGCTGAATGATGTCAAACAGTCTTTTACGGTTATCTGATGAAATATTTAAAACATTCGTGTTTAATTTATTTTCTATTTTTTCTTGCAGGTAATTGGCGGTATCCGAACTTTCTGTAAAAATGATTAACTTTCCCGAAGGATTGATATCGCGGCTCATCAACTCGTCTTGCAGGGCTTCAAAGAATGCATCGATTTTGGGGTCTTCTTTTACCTGCTGCCACTCTTTTACCAATTCCTGTAAAAGTTTATGATCCTTCTTAAGCGCGTCGATAAACTCAGGATCAAAATCATCTGCTTTAAAAATATTGTTGCGTGGATTTTCAATGTTCATTTCAAGAATCATTTGTTCGATATCTTCAAGACTGATTCCTTTTTCCATCAGATCATTGACGTTCAAATCCGGCGCAATAAAAACTTTGTCTTTTTCGAACATTTCAATCATGCGACCAGTAGCATTGGTCAGGTTTTCCAGCGAGATGCGGAAGGCATGAAAACTGCTTTCCAGTCTTTTTACCATCAATGTTTTCATAATTCCCGCCAAAGATTTGGAAACCAGAACCGCCTGGTCGTAATACATTTCTCTCAAATCTTCATTTAAATAGCGGATAGCCTGATAACGCATATAATTTATTTTATCATCATCCGTCAAATAAAAAATGGTATGATAAAACAGTTTACTCAGTTTAGCGTCCATCTTGTAAACCTTGGGCCGCGGCGGCGCGATTTCCGGAAATACGATTCCCTGTTTTTTCATGTCGTCGATATACTGGGGATAATTCTGCAAATCTTTCCGTGTCCTGCGAACGGTAATTTGTGAAATAAGTTTTTCGCGAATGAGAGTATATAATTCTCTAATGCGATTTAAATCCGGCTCCTCATGTCTGATGATTTCTCTATATTCCCTGATGATCGGCCCAAAAAAGTTTTGCAGATTGTTTACTGCTAAGGTGCTTCTGCGGGCATCCTGAAAAAGCAGCAATTGATAATACAAATCCTGCGGACGATTATTTAGCGGTGTCGCAGAAATCAGGATTACTTTCTTTTTGATTCCGGAAATTAATCCATCGCCATTTCTCGGCGCTTTGCAGATGCGCTGTAGATTGCCAAACATTTTCGAAGTATGGTTTCGGTAGCGATGGGCTTCATCAACCAGGACTAAATCATAATCTTCCTTTGGCCAGTAATTTAAATCCTTGCCTTCGATGAGTTTATCGAGTCTGCTGTTGGTAATAAATTTTGTATGGCGGTCAATGCCGAAGAAGCGGAATGTTGTTTTCCAATTCTTTTCCAACGCCGGTGGATAAACAACCAATATTTTTGTATTCAACGAACCATTGGCAATCAAAAAACGCTTTGCAATCATGGCGGCTACAACTGTTTTCCCTAAACCGACAACATCGGCTAAAAAGAATCCATTGTGTTCCAGTAGCATCTGGAAGCCCTGATTTACGGCGTCAATTTGATAACTGAGTTTTTTATAATTTTTAGGAAGGTCGCCGACAGTGTCGGGATCGTAATCTATATTTTTACCAAAATATTCAATGAGTAGTTTTAGATATAATTCGAAAGGGGTGAACTTTTGTCCGATGTGTGTTTTCTGCTTGAATTGTTGAATATCAGCCGGCAGAATGGTGGTTGAATGCTTCCAGAGTTCGGCAAATTCTTTTTTGCCAAATTCAACATCGTCAAAATCTTTAAGTGCGACATTTAGTTCATAGTTTGGTGTTTTCTTTATTCCCATTCCTGCTTCTGTGAGATTGGAGGAACCCATGATAATCCAGCCATCGGAATGTTCAGAGTGCTTTTCCGGCAGGAACAAATAAAACTTGGCATGTAGAGATTTAGAGTTGTGCGCCCGGACTTCTATTTTTCCTTCAATTAAGTCGTTTACGAATTGTAAAATTCCTTCTTCAACTTCTTCGGAATATTTCGCTTCCTTGATATCCTGAATAAACCAGTTTAAAAATTCATGTTTAGTTTTTTTATCATCGCCAAAATAGAGAAGACCTTTCCGCTGCGCTTCGGCAAACATTTGATCAACATTTATTCCGACAAGGATTTTTATTTCTTTGAAGTCTTTTAAATAGGGCTGTAAAGCAAAATAACCGGAAGAGCGAAAATAACCGACAACCGCATGAAAGGCATACAAATCTTTCATGTTTTCGATTATTCCTTTGAACTTATCGAACAGGTTTCTTTCGTTAGTATTTGTAAAGAATTTTGTGGACATGATCTCTCACATTAGTATTTATCAACATTTGAAGAAGTTACAAGAAAAATATATAGAATGAAATATCAATATGCCATACAACCCCAAAGTTTTAGTGATTGTATATAGGTGGCTAACGGTAAAGCATCACCTACAGCGAAAGTGAAACCGCCATTTTTTCCCTTTTTCAAATTACCTCTCTAAAAACCACAACTCAAGAAATTTATCGAACAGCTTTCGCTGTTAGGTGCATGCAATGGTTATGCACTTTTTGAATTAATAATTAAAAATTGAAACCTAAACTTGCTCCTGCAAAAAATCCAATTGGAGATGGATACATTTCATAACCACCAATATACATCGATTCGATATTTGCAATTTTTAAATCCATTCCCATATTTAAATCAACATGAATATTTTTCATTATATAATACAAATAACCCATTCCACCAGAAATATCATAAGTTTCCCACGAACCTCTTTCGTCAGTATCAATATGACCTGCACTCAATTTTGTATATTGTACTCCACCTGAAAAGTATAGACCAGATAAATCACCATAATAAAAATAATCATACATTAATCTTAAGCCCTTTTCGATTTTTCCGTTTTCAAAGCCATCTTTAAAAAATGCCCCAGGAGCGTCCAGTCTGTAATAATTAAAATTTATTCTGCTGTAATATTTACCTACAAATATACCATAACCAATCCCATTCATTGATAATGGTAACAAATTAACATTTAATCCAGATTTAAAGTCTTGTCGATTACTTCTTTTATTATTGTAAGGATACAAAGTATCTTGTTTTTTTATATTTACTTTAAATTTTATGGCATAACCAGTTACTATTGGTACTTGTCCACCGCCGATGGTTTGATAGCCTCCTAACCACTTATTATAAATAATGCCTTGATTTGTATATTCTTTTGATATTTGTACTGGAATAATTGCATCTGCACCAAGACTTTTTGCCTTTTGTCTCATGTTTGTTAATAAATCAGGTATTTGTGATCCAACCATTCCTCTAGTTTCCAATTTAGCAATAATTATATAATCTTCATCCGGTTCCTCTTCCAATAATTTTACGTACTGAGTAGGTGGATAATTAGCAGACTCCTCCAATAAAATAAAACTTGTATGCGCACAAGAATTCAATCCTATGAAAAATAAAATCAAACAAAATAACATTAAACTATTAAGGATAGATTTCATTTGATTTCCTCCTTGATATATTGCATAACATAAGATTAGGTGTGCTAATGCAAAAAGCAAAAGTTGCTCTTCATTTTACATTTTGTATATGTTGCTCGTTTTGGCAACCTAAACTAAAAATCAGCAGGGCTATTTTTGTTATGATTCTCTGCATTTCCAAAATCTTACCGATAACGGTTCGCGAATAGCTGAAGTTGCTTCGGCCTCTTGAGGGCTTGAAATAAGCTAGAAAAAGTATAACATACTTTTTCTGGTTTATTTCAAAGAAGCAATTTGGGTGAAGCGAAGCGGAACCAGCTATTCGCTGTTATGCACAGTACCCAATTTTTTGCGGTGTACAATCAATTTTTACGGATTTCAAAATTTGCAGCGTGAATAATCTGCATCAACCGTCCAATCTCTGTTGCTTCCAGTGTTGTACTTTGATTTTGTTGCAGACGATTTTGATATTCTGCAATCAATTCTTCAAGCGTTAGTATTTTTATCCGAATCGTTGAACCTTTTTCTTTGAATCGATTTAAAACAACGTCAGAATTTTCAATTTTAGCCTTTTCCTCTGTAGTTCCATTGAATTTTGTTACAGCAATAATATATTCAAAATCAATTTGTCCGGTTTCAGATTTAATTTTATCAAGGAAAGCTTCAATCCATTTATCGGAAATGATTTCTCTGAAATACTTCCAACGCTCTCTTTTTTTGAAATCAGCACTTTTTTTATTGTATTCAGCTTCAGATTCAAATGCAGGAAACCATTCTGAAAAACTAAATCCACCTTGCCAAGATTTACATGTAACTGCTGCAACTCTATCAAGGCCTTTATTAAGATTGTTAATGGCTAAAATATCAATATCAGAATGTACAGAATCTTTTCTTGAAATGTACTCTCTATGATCTTTACTTGGTCGGTATCGTAAATTATGTTTTACAAAATAACCTGTTCTCGAAATAAACCAATCTTCAACAAGCTGTTCTAATACATCTTCTTTCATTTACTTTTCTCTCAAAAAATTGGGTTTTGTGCATAACATTTGTATAAACACATTGTGTTTTTTCC
>JAGHBC010000008.1 GCA_021161185.1 Fidelibacterota bacterium | reverse complement strand
GATATACTGAGTCCACACCTGAAAAGTCCTGAACAGTTAATCCGGTAATGGCGGAAAGCCCCCAAAAACCAAACAGGGAAGCTATTTTTAAATCCTGCTGAATTCCCGCGCCACCGGAATTGTCCGATGCGGCAATTGTTAAAAAATATTCCATCCCACCTCCCCATAGCATAATTAGAGTCTGTCTATATACTTGAAAAACTGATAAATCAGTTAAAAATTATTAACAGTTAATTTCACCTGAATGCTCCGGCGGGAGTCCCCTGATGGGAAATTCAGGTGTTATCTCAATATTTTGATAATATAGCAGTTGAGACAGCACCATCCCGAAAAATCGGGATTATGGTGTTAAAAATATTCTTTGTATCAAATAAGCACTTCTCCCGCAAGGGATGCCTTTGGCAAGTGGTTTATACTTTATGGACAGACTCTAATTAAATAGATAAAATCCATTAATCAAGATTACTATCTGTTTTTACGGCGCAGAGGTGACCACACATTGTACAGACATTTTTACCCGCGCTCGCCGAGCTTTCCTTGCGTTTGCGCGCATATTCAGGATCAATTGAATTATTGTAAATTTCCGCCCAGTTTAATTCCCTGCGCGCCCTTGAAATAGCCAGGTCACGTTCAGAAGCCCCTTTAATTCCTTTAACAATGTCAGCACTATGGGCGGCGATTTTACTGGCAATTACACCTGATTTTACATCATCAACATCGGGGAGGCATAAATGTTCAGCCGGTGTTACATAGCAGAGGAAGTCGGCACCGAATGAAGCTGCCAGAGCGCCGCCTATTGCACCGACAATATGATCATAGCCAGGCGCTATATCGGTGCAAAGCGGACCTAATACATAGAAAGGAGCATTTGAACAAATTTTTTTCATCAGCCTGACATTCATCTCTATTTCATCCAAAGGAATATGCCCCGGACCTTCTACTAAAACCTGAACGCCGCGCTTTAATGCCCGTTCGGTAAGTTCGCCCAAAACCAGCAATTCAGCAAGCTGCCCGCGATCTGTCGCATCTGCTCCCGCTCCGGGGCGAATTCCATCCCCCAAACTTATCGTAACATCATATTTTTCACATATATCTAAAACACGGTCATATTGTTCAAATAACGGGTTTTCTCTGCTATTATTGATCATCCAGCGTTTAAGCAAACTACCGCCCCGACTTACAACGCCAATAATCCGCGGATCATTATCAAGAAATTCCAACGAACGTCGGGTTACGCCGCAGTGCAAAGTCATAAAATCAACACCCATTTCAGCCTGATTTTCAATTTCATCAAAAAGCATCTCGGCAGTCATTGCACTAAATCCACAATTTTGCTCTATCAAACGTGACATCACTGCATAAATCGGTACGGTTCCAACCATGACGGGCGAACGATTTATAATCAACTTTCGTATTTCATTTAAATTACCACATGTTGAAAGATCCATTACCGAATCCACGTCATATTTTAGTGCCATGTCAAGTTTTTCTAATTCCTCTTGTACATTACAGTGTAATTCGCTGGTGCCGATATTAGCGTTAACTTTGGTTTTTAGTCCATTCCCAATGCCGCGAGCAACAATATTATGATTGACATTTTTGGGAATGATGATGCGCCCCAACGCTACTTCCTCTCGTAACCAATTGGCGTCAACTCTTTCATTAGAAGCTACTTGCCGCATCTCTTCGGTTATCTTACCCAATCGGGCTTGTTGGATTTGGGTCATAATTGCCTCTTTCATAAAAATTCACTATACCCGGCACTGTGAATAATTTTAGTTATTTGCTTTATTCTTCCATCTAAATCGGTACTTTCCATAAAATAGCGGACCATGGAAATATTTCGTGCCCCCGCCTGGAGAACATCGGCTAAATTATCGGGGAATATTCCTCCAATTGCCACGACTGGAGTATTTCTCTTATCTGCCATGTCAACTACCGATCTAATTTTTGCAGTTCCAACTACCGGATCAGGCACTGCCTTAGTTGGTGTTTTAAAAATCGGCCCAAATCCAATATATGCCGGGTTTAAATCCAAAGCATTTTTAGCCTGTTCCAATGAGTGCGTTGACAAACCAATCATCATATCATTACCGACTATTTTCCGGGTATCCGCGATTGATAAATCGTTCTGCCCTAAGTGTAAAATATCGGCTTTAACCAATTTCGCAATATCAGCCCTGTCATTAACGGCAAACAATGTATTGGTGCCGGCTGTTTTTTCCCTTAAAACGTAAGCGACTTCAAGTAAATCTCTGTCATTTAGATTTTTCTCACGTAGTTGAAGCATCTTGACATTATTTCGAACAGCTATTTCCGCTATTTGATGATACGGCAGTACAGGATTTGTTATAATCAAATATAATCCAAAATCTTTCATTTAACATCCATCTCTCTTAGACAATCTGTCATTAATTAATCCCGCAACTTTTTTACCGCTCATCAACATGCCGCCAAAAATCGGTCCCATACGGAAATTCCCGGAAACCGCATTTGCCGCCATACCGCTGACATACAATCCGGGAAATATCTCTTTTGTGTTTTCAATTGTAGTGCGCTCACCTTCTTCGATCGAAAGGGAGCGTTCACCCATAATACCACCTGTCTGAGTCTTTAGCTTTACTTCATTTTTGCGAGCTAAAACCGAGGTTACTTCGCAGGAATGACCGGTACTATCGAGAACTGTTTTTGCCATTATTACGAGTGGATCTACATACATACCTTCACGATGAACAGGCGCCCAGTTTACGACAACCCCGGCGACTGATCCCTTTTGAAGAACAACATCTTCAATTGAAAAGCAATTAAAAATAGTAGCCCCGGCTTTCTTTGCGGAAAAAATTAAGGCTGCCGTCGCTTCTACCGAATCGCAAACATAATACCCTTCTTCGTAAGGCTTATAGGAAATGTTAACATTATCGAGTATTGAAATTGCGTCTTCCTGCACTACAATTTGATTAAACATCATAGCGCCACTCCACATACCTCCGCCGGGCGCTAATTTGCGCTCAAAAAGCGCAACTTTCTTACCAGCCTGTGCGAGGTATTTAGCCGCAATTAACCCGCTTGGTCCGCCTCCGACAATAGCAACATCGACTACAAGATTTTCTTTTAGTTTCTTTTGATAAGAATCAATAATGCCAAAAGATACGATCTTTTCCATCTTTCACCTCCTTTTTGAGGGGAGGATAATGCTATGTAGGGTATTGTTTTTTTACTCCCTCCGCCGGCATTACCCGGATCAGGTTCTAAGGGTC
>JAGHBC010000004.1 GCA_021161185.1 Fidelibacterota bacterium | reverse complement strand
ATTTAATTCGGTATGAAGATAATTGATCAGGCTCTGTTGGCACATATAGTGGACAATTTCACGGGGGGTGTAATAGACGCCGAATTTTTTATTGAATTTGTTTTCATCGCCTTTTTTGCCGCTCTTTAATGCTTTTTTAAATTCAGCAAAGTTATCCGGCCGGATGGCATTGAATTTTTCGTATGATTTTCCCAAAAGCTCCGGGTCGATTGCTACTTCTTTTTCCAGCGGCTCGTCTTCTTTGACGGTGAAATTGTAACGGTCAAAGATGTCGAGGATGCCATTGCCAATATCCCCTTCTTTGGTTTTGATCTTGTTGGAAAAAAGTTCATTAGGCAGAAGAATATCGGTATGTACCCAGTCGTAATTATTTATGGGATCGAAGAGTCCGCCATTGAGAAACGGGATTTTGCAGTTAAAATATTTGTAATAGTCGTCATCGTGGCGGCGGTCAATCCGCAGCGCCTCATAAAAAAGCGGCTCTAAAATATCATTAAAAAAATTGGTGTGTTTGCCGTTGCCGCCTTTCGGGAATTCATCCCTTCGGGAAAAGAGTTCGCGTAAAAAATGTTTAGTGCCCGTTCCCCATTCGGCATCGCGCTCAACGCCAAACCAGCCCTTTTTCTGGAGGAAGTAGAGAAAGACGATTTGTCCCAGGAGTTTTTTGGCAAAATTAACGGTGTCAACACCTTTGGTTTCAAAATCGACTCTGATTTTTGAGTCTTGCTTAACGATTTCGTCCAGTGTTTCTTTTGTCCGCAAAAAGAGATCGCGGTATTTTTCAAAGAATTCTTTGGTGACTTTTTCAATGTTAAAGGCTTCTTCAAGTTGGGCAAGGGTAGGGTTGTGCCGGTCGTCTGTAAGGATTGGAACAAGCCGGCTCTGGGCGGTGTGGCTGGATTCGTTTTTACCGACAAGAAATGACCAGCGTCTGGCAGGTGTAAATTCCTCTTTTACCTTCATTTTTCCAGATTCGGTTTGTTCGAACTTGTAATCCATCTTTACCAGCGAAAAGCGCCAGTCCTCTTCATTCGGAGAAACAAATGCCACGAGAGCGGCGTCTTTGCTTATATCACTGCCGTATTTACCTTCAAGGTAGCCCGCAATAAAATTTCGCTGTCTGGTTCGGGCGCGCTCAATTGACGTTTCTTTATTAAGATAGACAATCAGAATATCAATTCGGTTTTCACTATCACTATATTTGCCAATCCGTTCATATCTGCTAATAAATGGTTTATAGGCGTCCGGTATAAATTTACCATAATATGCAAAGTGAGAACCGTCAATTTGATTAAGAAGATTTTTGACAAAACCGGTAAACCTGTCCTTATCAAAAGGATTTTCAAAAGTTTCTTTAATGATGTTTTGCGCTTGTTGTTTGTCCATGTTTTATTCCTTTAAGTCGTTGTGTTCTGTATCTGAATCAATCCTTTTCCGATATCCGACATTTATCCAAAGTTAATCAGGTAAGCAATTGAAATCATTAGGCAATTATTAGTCATTTATCAGCCAATTAATTTTTAAGTTCATATTTTGCCCTTATACTTGTCGTGACATGTTATCGAGAGGTTCTTCTCTTTTGCTTCATTTTTGCACCTTTTGCATCATCGTTGCATTTTTTTTGAATCATTCGGAATATAATATGCACTGTCAGTGCATTGCTAACGCCATATTATCATTAACCCATTATTAGCCCATTTTATATTCTGTGCCTCTTCCGGTTATTCCCAATCTTTTCAAAATGTTTCTTTCAACTAAATCTTTAAGGTCAATATTCGCCATGGGTTTTGAGATATCATTTAATTTTTGATATTCCTTATTTGTGATAGCCTCGTAAAAAGTACAAATCATGTCATTCTGAATGAGGTACGAATGAAGAATCTCAGCCAATTATCGACGAGATTCTTCCCCGACGAGTCGGGGCTGCCTCAGAATGACAGCTCCGGGTCTTTTTACAAGACCATCATTTGTTATTTTACCTTTTTCCTTAATATACATCACAGCCTTGATCTGTCTTTCATTCAAATCCAATTTCTTAAGATGGCAAATTTTATATTACTCTGGTGATATTTGGAGCGGAGAATTTCCAATGTGTTTTCCAATTGCTGGAACAGATTGCCTTTGACAATATCGGTTGTTTGAATATCGGTATCGGTTAAGAATCGTCCGATTTTTACACAAGCGTGGCTGTAAGAACGTTGTACTTCTCTACCAAAAAGCATAATTGCCGCTCGTTTCAAATGCTGATTTTCGAAAAGATTTAATTTCTTTAAAATTGTGGCGAAATCTTTTTCGCGGACAATTGACGGAATCCGATTAACAGCAAAACGTTTAAAATCTTCAATTGTGGATTCCTCCAAAAAATCCCAATCCCATCTATCTTCAAAAGTGTCATCCCAGGCGATTCCGGTTTTTCTTATTAAAAAATCAGCCAGTTCTTTTCCTTGTAATTCCTGCACAGTACTTCCGCTTCTCATATAGTATTTGCCATTGTAGGAAATGGGTACAGATGATGGTACAACTGTGATTTTGATTATATCCTTACTGCTTTTTCTGTTCAGTTTAACCGAAGGAAGAATTCCGAGTTTATTTCTGATGGTATTTGGAATATCCTCAAGCAATTTTTTGACATTTTTTAAACCGAAGGATTTTCCGTCATCATCCAATCCAATATATAAAACGCCGCCATCACTGTTTGCAAACGCTGAAACAGCCTTTAAATATTGATTATGCCGGTTTTGTTTGAATTCAATTGACTGAGATTCTTTATTTTCCATATATTATTCTCCTGCCAGATAGAGTGAGAGTATAACTTCACGTTTTCCTGTCTGCGTACGGTCACGCACAGGCAGGCCGAATACCGCCGGATTTTGCTCGGCATAATGCCCTTCCAAAAGACGTTCGGGAATATGGTTTTGTAGTGTAGCCAGTACTTTAAACGGATTCATCAAATCTTGATTTAGCTCATTTAATGCTTTGAGTGTTTCTTTGGTTGTTTGTTTGGGCAGCCCGCCTTCTTTCAGCTGGTCTATGACTTTTTTGAGATATAACTCTTGCTCGTCGGTAAATTGGCGGGTGTTCTTTAGCGTTGCTTTGAGAATTCTAAGCATTTGCGCCGCGCTGTCCCTGCCACGTTTTTTTTGCGGTTCCACCAATTCCTGGGTGGTGGCAAAAATAAAGGCTTCCTTGTTTTTATCTAAAAGATCATAAAACTCTTTTGGAAGTTTTTGTTTTTTTTCATCAGGACTACTTTCAAGGATTTTTGCGGCGCTCATAAAATCGAGTTCTTGTGAATTCAAGTTCATGTTAGCCATGAAAAATTTCTGGAGTTTTCCGCGTCTAAAGTAGGTGATGAGCGAATCATTGTGTGCAAGGGATACAAGGGGTTGCAACCCCTTGTTGTATTGCTTTGCAGTGCGGGCTTTTTTCGGCAGGTGTTTGATTTTCTCAAACAGACCCGGGTTCTTGTCGCGGATATTTTTAATGACGTGTAGATATTTCAGTTCACTTTCTTCGGCTCCATCTTCGCCGGTCAGGGTTTGTCTGGAAATTAAACGGTTAAAGAGTTCGTGTGAGGCGACCGGCTCCCCTTCGGTTAACAACGCAGCATCGCCGCCTAACAGGGTTAAAAATGCGTTGATTTTTGCTTCTGCGGCTTCTTTCAGTTTAATCTGGTCGTTGGATTGTTTAGTAGGGAAGAAATTAAAAGTGTAAATCGTATCAAACTTAGTATCGACACGATTAATACGCCCGACTCGCTGCATCATCCGTGTGGGATTCCAGGGAATGTCATAATTTACCACCACATTGGAACGGTGCAGGTTTACCCCCTCGGACAAAACCTCTGTAGAGACCAGAATGCGGTAATCATCTCTGGGGTGGCGTACGTTGGCGTCAAAATTGTCAATAACCTTATCGCGGGTTATTTCTCCGGATCCGCCTGTAAAACAGAGTGCGGTATCGGCAAACTTTTTATTGATATTGTTTGCAAGATATTCGGCTGTTTCTTTGGATTCTGTAAAAATGATTAGTTTATTTTTTTTCAAGACTACATTATTTGAAAGGTCATCCAAGAATTTAAGCAGTTTTGGGTCCCGTTGAACTTTTTGCCAGAGGGTTTTGGTGGTTTTCAAGATATCAAGGTCGTTTTCAAGGTCTATAATGAATTCATCCTTAAAATCACTGCTTGCAAACTTTACAGCTTTGCCTTCATCAATCAACCTTTGAATAGCTTTGTCATCGTCACTTTCCAGGTATTCAAAAATCTTCCGGGAATATTTTTTGCTTACATAAACATTGCCATTATTAAACTCCTTAATGAACATCTCATAAGAGTAGATGAACCGATCAATGGAATTTCCAAACGCGAAAAAACTGCTTTCCAGCCTTTTGACCAGCAGAATTTTCATGAATTTACCCATGTTCTTCTGTGATTGTTCTTCAAGTTGATCAACCGGACCTTTGTAATACTTAGGTAAAAAAGGCGTATAGCGTGAATAGGTGAATTTTTTAGAAATCAGTTCGATAGTTGTATTAAAGATTTTATCTTCCTCGTCATCAAGCTGATAAAATAGTGGTTCCGGATTCTCTACATCGGGAAACTTCAGGTTTTGTTTTTGTAAATCATCGGGAAAGTATTTTGTGATTTCGGTCCTGGTGCGGCGCACCATCAGATATTTAAGCACCTTTTGGCGGATTTCTTTTGCGTTCTCTTTGACGGTTTTTATGTATTCGGAATAATCCCGTTGCCTGTCCAGATTTTTTAATTTCTTTTCCAATCCATTGAAGAAAGCTTCAAGGTCGGGCAAATTGGGAATGGTGCTTTTCCTCGCTTTTTGAAACAGCTTTATCTGGCTCAAAATGTCCTTTGGAGCATTATTATATGGGGTGGCGGTTACTAAAATCACTCTTTTACCGCGGCAAATCTCGGCTAATTTCTCGTAGGTAATATTCGTTTCTGTTCTAAAACGGTGAGCTTCGTCGATGATAATATTTTTGTATTTTTCCGTTCCTCTATTAAGGATATGATCTAATTTTCCTCTCGATTCAAAATCAGCAGGCACTCTGAAATCGGAAAAGACATTTGGCCATGATCCGGGATTCCTTTTATCAAGTAAAACGGGGGGCGCTATTACCAAAGTTCTCCCGTCAATCTGCCCGGCAAGCATGGCTGAGATGTAGGTTTTCCCAAGCCCAACGACGTCAGAAATAAAGACGCCGCCATATTCCTCAAGGATTTTTTTCGCATTTAATACCGCCTGTTCCTGATATTCCAGCTTTTTAAATTCCTGTGGCAGGTATCTGATAAATAATTCTTCGGACTGGCTTAATTCTTCCTTGAAATATTCGTACAGGAATTTCAGGTAAAGCTGATAGGGTGTGATGTTTTGGTTTAGCCAGGTTTTTTCCTGAATTGTCTGGATATATTTTTCGCTGACATCTACGGAATTCTGCCATAACTCCTCAAATTTATTTTTGGCAAATTCATAATCAGCATGATTTTTCAGTTCGACATTAAATTCAAGATTATCCACTAAGCCTGATTGGGTAAAATTGCTGGAACCGGTAATGACTCTGCCGATATCGCGGTCGCCTTCAGCGAAAGTCATAATGTAAAGTTTAGCATGAATATTTTGAGAAGGGTAGGCTCTGATTTCCAGTTTTTTACCGCGAATCCATTCGATAAACTTTAAAATACCTTCTTCGATTTCCCGCTTATCTTCCGAATTCTCCATTTCCTTTTCCACAAGCTCTGAATATTCATGTTTTGTTTCCGCGTGGGAAAATTGCAATGCCTGCTGCGGGTTTTGGTTCGCTTTTATTAACAAATCATAGGTCTGTTTGCTTGTGTTTATACCAATCAGAATTCTAATTTTTTCCGTATTTTCTAATGATTTATAAATGGCATAGAAACCGCTCGAATAGAAATACCCAACCAGGCAATCAAAGAATTTTGTGTCTTTTATCAAGATACGAAATCTTGCCTTAAGGTTTTGCTGTTCTTCGTTGGTAATGAAAGTTAAATCAGTGTTAATCATATTTTGGTTTCCTTAATAGTAATGCACTTTCATATTTAGAACTAACCCTTGAAATAATATAGATAACAAATTATCATTTAATTTAGCAATAAATGTTCACATCCATCCATTTTTTTAAAACTTTCCATGTATAGCTATTTTTGAACTCATAAAATTATCGTATTTCCCGTGAACCGTGTTCGAAGTGATATTATATAAAAAATTACAATATGGCAATGTAATTTTATCAGGTTCAGAACTCCTGACTTATCGCAGATTATTCTGTCTCTAATTTTTGCAATAATAATAATCGATGCAGCATAATCTAAAAATCTATCAGATAATCCTTCAGAATTCACAGCACACATCCTTATTT
>JAGHBC010000126.1 GCA_021161185.1 Fidelibacterota bacterium | reverse complement strand
AGTCTGGGCCGTATCTCAGTCCCAATGTGGCTGATCATCCTCTCAGACCAGCTACTGATCGTCGCCTTGGTAAGCCATTACCTTACCAACTAGCTAATCAGACGCAGGCTCATCTTCAAGCAGTAGGTCCGAAGATCCCCACTTTTCATCCCGATAGATTATACCGAGACCTTATTTGGTATTAGCACCGATTTCTCGATGTTATCCCAATCTCGAAGGTAGATTACCTACGTGTTACTCACCCGTTCGCCAGTTTACTAGCCCTCCGAAGAGGACTTTCTCCTTGACTTGCATGTGTTAAGCACGCCGCCAGCGTTCGTCCTGAGCCAGGATCAAACTCTCCGTTGTATTAAAAAAATATTGAATTGCTCGAGGTTATTAATAACCTTACACTATCACTGACTTTCGCACATTCTCCATGTCAAATAACTTCTTTTATGTGACAAAGCTCTCATCAAACCCTGCCCATATTTCGTTTCTCAATTAGCAGGGTTAATGTACTACAAATTTCAAATTAGCACAAGGATTATTTAAAAA
The DNA here is from genome assembly GCA_021161185.1 of Fidelibacterota bacterium. Taxonomy (GTDB): domain Bacteria; phylum Fidelibacterota; class UBA2242; order UBA2242; family UBA2242; genus DPVY01. The sequence goes on along the minus strand of JAGHBC010000126.1, from coordinate 3,419 downwards.
ATATTTAAAATATGCACCAGGCACATCGGCTCCGTCGGCAGATATTATTCCGGTGATCTTTTGCAAGTCTGCTTTTACCTTTCATTTACCATAATACTGAATCAAACAATATGTTGAGCATACTGATTCTTTAATAGATCAACGTGCCTTTCTCTCAGCGCAACAATATCATTTTAATTGTTACTATTTGTTTGAAATCACTTAAACGGCAGAAATACAGCCCGGAAGCAGCCTGGACTCCGGCACTATTGGTCCCATCCCAGGGAATATTATAGCTACCCGGCATCATTGAATTATGTATCAAGGTTTTTACCGGCGCTCCGCTCACATCATATATTGATAAATCCACGCTTGCGGCATGATATAAATCGAAAGATATGGTCGTATTTGGATTAAAGGGATTAGGGTAATTTTGTAAAAGCCGGAAGCCCTTCTCTAATGAACATGGTTGATTATCCGGTTGTGACAGCGCTGATTGTCGGATTCGATAATCATTTTCGCCAAACCATTGCAAAGAGCTATCCAGCAATCCCACGAATTCAGCCGGCTCCGCCACTAATTCAATTGGGAAACTGTACACAATCGTCCTGAAATTGGCGCCTTGCAAACAGATTCCCATGCCATTGCCACTATACCGCCCTTTTAAAACCCGTTTGCCTTCATCTGTCGGTTCTATAAAATCCGCCCGGTTTTCAAACAGATCATTTCCGCGAAAATATCTAACCGGTCCATAAGCGCTACCATCCGCAGAAAATTGGATTGAGACCGGATTTCCGGAAACGCTCAGCATCAGCGTATCAGCCAGTCCACCGGAAATAGTTATGTCGTTATCGGGATCGCTATAATAATCTTCGATTCCAAGATAATCGTAAGCGAAATCACCTGGTACAAAGCTGCCCTGTCCGATAAGGTTCCAACGATACAGATAGTCCATATCCACCAGCATCAGATTCCCGCCACTGTCTAAAAAATTAGCAATAGAATAAATATCCTGTTCATATATATCGGTAATCGGCACAATCCGATGAACACCATCCAGAACGATTAGCGTCTGAAAACCGTCATAATGAATGACGGTCGTATCAATGCCGTTGTGATTCTCAATATTCCAATAGAAATACCTGATCCCAAGATCATCCAGAGCTTTAGTATATAAATCCCCGGTTTCCAAATCCGAATCATCAATAACAAGAATTTGGGCGTCTTGACGTGGTTCCACGCACACAAAAGATTTTTCCCCGGATGATTGCATCAACCCCGCAGAATCTTGCGCTTCAACATGATAGTAAACCGTATCACCGGTGTTGTAATCAATTATTGCCCAAAAATAATCATCCTCTTCGGGTTGCATCAATATTGTTTGATAGGGTCCGGAGTTACCGGTTTTAATTTTCAGGTGAACGTCGAATGATTCACCTTCAATCTCGATCACACGCGCCCAAATTATCCTGCTCTCGGAAAATGTATCCGAAAGATCGGAGAGATCTAAAATAACTGGCGGAACAGATTCATACTGCACTTCGATCTGTATCATATGGGCACTCCAGTACCGGCGGTTGCCCGATTCAGTATTAAGATACCATTTACCGGGTGTTTCACTGTGCAGTGTCGTATAGCTGCGGCATCTGCCTTCAATCTCTTCGTCATGAAAAATACCGTCTTGCCAGATCGTCGGCCCGCCGTTTTCATCCATAGAATAACCCACCCAGAAATCCAGTTGTCCATCGGATAAATCAATCGCACTACCGAGTTCGCCCTCAATGGAAAAGGTGTTCCACTCCGGTGCCCAGCCAGTATCTGTGAATTGCCGGTTGGGATCGGTAACTTTACAATACTGAGTCGGCGTGTCGGTTAGTAGCTGCTGTACATTCGGGTCACCGGGAAATTGATAGCTTCCCCCTTCGACAGCCGGTGCCCAGAGATACCACCGGGCGGTACCGGCACTGGCATTTTGCATCATGAGTTTCGTCACTTTTCCGGGCGCCAGCAATGTAAACAGATTTATACAGGTATCCGCCGGATCGCTGCCGCTACCCTGATAACCTGCCAGAAAATCATTATAGTCCAATGAATTATCGGGAGTACTATAATAGGAAATAGTATCGGTTATTACTGATTTTGAATTAATGTTTTTAATTGACAAGTGGTGATATGCCCTGCCAATCCTAACTATTTTTGAGCCTGTTTCAGTTTTCTCAGCCATATATCCAAATGTCCGCACAGTCGCCAACAAAGCGGCCGTGGACAAAACCTGGATTACCAACAACAATATCTTTCTTTTCATGTTACACCAAATACTCACTCTAATTTTAACAATATTCTCAGAGAATGCCAAAACATGTTACATTAAAGTTTCTGGGTTCTGGGAGCGTTTTGATACTGAAATTTAATCAATTCAACAAGGTATTAACAGCCACAGATTCCGCTTTTTATTTTTTATGATCACCTCTCCTCCAGAGAAATTAATTGTAAACTAACATTTCTCACTTCAAATCAGGCTCAACATTGCAGAAATTACCTGAAAATTCCATAAACGCATCTAACAATTCTATTGCTTTTCTATTGGCACCCTCAAGTATAAGTTGGCGAACTTCATTATAAATATATAACAATTTGTCAAAGAAGAATAATAGCAATCTTGCACCAAAAGTTTTCTCTCTGTGCTTTCCTAATACCTTATCAAATGTACTATTAAAACCAGAATTGTCTTTAAATGCCAGGTAAGTCAAAATGATATATCGTGCATAAACAAGCGCATCACATGCAATTCTTGAGTCAAAATTACTCATCTGTTCCTTCCCAAAATTCAGATACTGTTTACAATTTTTAAAAAACACTTCAATACTCCATCTCTGGGAATAATATTCCAATATTATTTTTGCTGATAATTTTTCATCTGTTGAGGCAAAAGCATGCCACTTTTCCTTTCCTTCATTATGAACAAAGACTATTTTCATAAATATATCAGAATTCGGAATAGTCACAGTCATAATCGAGCGTTTATATTGATATTTCTTTACCATTCTCATTTTGCTTTTTCCATAGTATGCAAATAGTTCCTTTAAACTGTATAACTTACCTTTATACAAATACTTATTTGCTTTAGGAAAATTCTTCAATTGACAAATAACATTAAGTTTTAGGTCTACTATTTGTTTGATAAAACTATTGAAACAAAACCATGAATCAAACAATACATAATTTGCGCCAAACCCTTTCTTTTGTACTACTTTTAGCATTTTGAGCACTTTTTTTAATTTGCTTTCATTAATTTCTGCTCGTTCCTTTGCTCCTTGACTGTCTACTGAAATCCTTTCCGATTTAGGTACTTTTTTATACTTACTTGACTTACTTTTTTTATTTGGCTTTCTTTTACCCATACATATTGAACTACGAATAGGAAGAAAATGAGAACCGTT
>JAGHBC010000121.1 GCA_021161185.1 Fidelibacterota bacterium | reverse complement strand
TGCAAATTGCAAAATAAGGATGTGTGCTGTGAATTCTGAAGGATTATCTGATAGATTTTTAGATTATGCTGCATCGATTATTATTATTGCAAAAATTAGAGACAGAATAATCTGCGATAAGTCAGGAGATCTGAACTTAAGCCTGCCATATCAAAGAATATTAATTGATCTCTAAACTTTTCCGGCAGGCTTGGGGTAAGGTGGACCACAATCGCCCTTAACTCAAGGTATTTATGATTAATTAAAAAAAATTGGGTTAATGAAACAATTTTGTTCCATTAACCCAACATAAGTTAAGGATTAATAAATATTAGTACATATTTTCTCTGTTGTCGATAATGGACGCCTTTTGCCGTATCTCGGCAACCCAGGAATTGTAATAGTTGGTCTTTGCCCGCTTGTGCAAACGGTCGCGAATCAACTCTTTTTCCACCCGATAATCATCTTCCTGAATGTCGCCAACGTCGATTAGCTTAATTATAACATACTGGTTACCTGTTTTGACGGGTTGGGAAATTTCGCCCTTTTCAAGAGCCAGGATGGTGCCGATAAGAGCGTCGGAACGGCTTAGCCCTTTCAATGGCTGGCTCAGTAATACCTTTTTATGCTTATCGAATTTAATGTCGGAATTTGATGCCGTGCCGATAATTAGCGACTGGTCATCACTAATCTGTTCGCGTACTTTTCTTGCAATATCACCCAGTTTGGCGGAGCGTTTTTCAGTAAGAATCGCTGAACGAATCATATTAGAAACGTCATCAATTTTCTTGTAGTACGCGGGATTGACTTTAGAAAGTTTAAATATAACATATCCACTTTCAGCACTTAGCAATTCTGAAAGGGTGCCAACCGGATTATCGGTGAAAGCGAATCTAACCGCTTTTAAGGAAGTGCCCAGATTGGGAATGTATCGGCTATCCTTTTTGATTTTGCCGGTATTTTTAATTACTACGTTGTGACTGTCCGCGGCAGCCTCAAATCCGAAGTCATTGGCATCGAATGCGAACAAATTAGCTTTGGAACGAATATTTTCCAGGGTCTCCGGACCTGGTTTTATCTTTAGAAGAATGTGGCGGGCTTTTACCTGATCCTGATTATTCTGAGTGCGTTTATCTTCGACCTTAATAATATGATATCCAAAACGGGTGAGGACGGGTTCGGAAATCTGACCCTTTTTCAGTGAAAAGGCGGCTTTGGTGAATGGCGCAACCATCTGGTTGCGGTCAAACCAACCAAGATCGCCGCCGCTGTTCTTACCACTCGGGTCTTCCGTATATTCAGTCGCGACCGTTTCAAAGGATTCGCCGGATTCAATACGTTGTTTCAGGTCCATTGCAAGCTCGTACTGCGATAAAGTATCGGCTGGCGATGGTTTTAATTCAAAATAGACATAGTCCATTTCGCGGGTTTCGGCTACAAAGTAATCCTCTTTATGCTTTTTATAATAATTGCTTAATTCCGCTTCAGAGATATCAAAGGAATCCGACGCAACTATCGAGTAGGGGAAAAAGAGTGTCTCGAGGGTAAACGGAATCTTTGTTTTAATATATTCGTAATAGACTTCGCTATCTGTAATAACGGGCAGACTTTCGATCAGGTTACGAATTTTTTCAAAAGGTAAATAGCCTCTTAAATACTGCTCCACACCGGCCCATTCATTACCTTGAGGATTTGTCAGAGCCTGAAAATATTTGTTTTGATCAAATTTACCATCGGTCAGAAAAACCTCCTGATTCATCAGAAAACTCGGCGGATAGTTCATCAGGTATTCATAAATTTCCCAATCTGTCGCTTCGAGCCCCAGTCGTTTGATTTCTCTTTGAATCAGGGTCTCATTGATGAAGGATTGCCAAACCTGATCTGAAACACGTTGGATGAGATCGTCTGTGATGTCCTGACCACTATCCCGGTAACGGTCTAATTCGCTCTGGAGCAGACGGGTGTATTGCATACCGTCGAACTTTTTTCCATTTACTATTCCGGCTTTGCCTTGTAGCTTCTTTTCTTTGGAAAACAAATCCAGAATATTGGCGCCACCGACTAATCCGCCGATGGTCATACTCAGGATAAACAGGATCAACAGTGCCCATAAAATGATGTGCGTATTGTCTCTCATTCGTTTCATTATTGCCATAACTGTATTCGACCTCCTAATTTGTAAATGTCCCGCCTCTTAGCGGGCATTAAATATAAACATATTTAAATGCTCAGGCAAACGCAAAGTGATGTGGTTTGGTAATGGCAAAAAAATCTTTTTGCAACGAAATTTTCCGGATTGTGTCCATATTTATGGATATTATGAAATATTTTGAATAATATTGCTTCAGTTTTAAATGGGGAGAATACATGAGCGATTTTAAATATGATCTGACTGTTATTGGCGCCGGTCCCGGCGGATATGTCGCTGCCATACGGGCAGCACAGTTGGGTTTAAAAACAGCTGTAGTTGAAAAGGATGCTCCCGGCGGTGTTTGCCTGAATTGGGGATGTATCCCATCAAAATCACTGATCAGTCAGGCTCAGAAATATTCCTATATCGGCGATCTGAAAAAGATGGGTGTTCAGATTGATATAACCGATTTCAATTATGCAAATGTTCATAAAAAATCCCGGATTGCAGCAGCTAAATTATCAAAAGGCGTCGAATATTTGTTAAAAAAAAATGGAATAGAGCTGATTAGAGGTACTGCTGAAATTGGAGATAGTCATACTGTTGTTATAGACAATGATAAATATATAACGGCTAAAAATATCCTCATCGCCACCGGTTCTCGTTCGAAAGATATCAAGGGCTTTGAATTCGATGAGATTGATATTTTATCGTCCACGGGGGCTTTAAGCCTTGAGCAATTACCGGCAAGTATTCTGATCCTGGGCGCCGGAGCGATTGGGGTAGAATTTGCCTATGTCTTAAATTCCTTTGGTGTTGAGGTTCACTTAGTTGAAATGATGGATCAAATTCTGCCTCTCGAAGATACTGAAACCGTCGAAGTTGTCGCAAAATCCTTCAGGCGTAAAAAGATCAAAATGTATACGTCAACGCTTGCCGAACGATATGAAAAAGATAATGACAGATATACGGTCTTTTTAAAACAGGATGGCAATGAAAGTAAGGTGACTGTCGATAAAATTCTTGTCGTTGTCGGGCGTATCCCTAATTCTGAGAATCTCGGGCTGGAAAAATTAGGGATTGAAAGGGAACGTGGATTTATCAAAATAGGTGATTGTTATCAGACCGCCGTTCCGTCAATTTACGCAATTGGCGATGTGATCGATTCGCCGCTTCTGGCGCATGTTGCCTCTAAAGAGGGTGAAATAGCCGCTGAATATATGGCGGGGTGCAACCCGGAAACGAAAATCGATCCTATGCTGATTCCCGGCGCAACGTATTGTGAACCCCAGGTGGCTGGTTTTGGATTAACCGAAAAGAAAGCCGCCGAACAGGGTATTTCTTACAACAAATACGTTTTCCCCTATCGCGGCGCCGGAAAATCGGTAGCCGTTGATGAGTCCGATGGTTTGGTGAAGATTATTTATAATAGTGAGACGAAAGAGATTCTTGGCGCTCATATTGTTGGCAAGGATGCTACGGAATTGATTCATGAAATCCTATTGGCAAAGAAATCGAATTTATTACCGAAAGATATTGCGGAAACCATTCATGCACATCCGACCCTGGCAGAAGCCGTGATGGAAGCTGCCCGTGGCGTAGAAGGCTGGGCGATTCACGCGTAATAATTAAATTGAGCAATCAGAGTGATAGCGCGATAAAAGCATAATCCGGCAATTAGGCAATTAAGTGTTTAGTTTTTAATACACCATTGAAAGGTTTAAAATATGGGGAAAAATATGACAATACTGGTAACCGGCGGGGCCGGATATATCGGTAGCCACACCTGTCTTGAATTATTGAACAAAGACTTTGAAGTCGTCGTTGTTGATAACCTGTCCAACAGCAGCGCAGAATCCTTAAAGCGTGTACAGAAAATAGCGGAGAAAACGCTGGCGTTTCACAAAATAGACTTACTGGATAAAGCCGCATTGGAGGAATTATTTTTACAATATCGATTTGATACAGTTATCCATTTTGCAGGGCTAAAAGCGGTTGGTGAATCGGTAACTATTCCACTGCGCTACTATCATAACAATATTACCGGAACTATCATTCTCTGCGAACTCATGGCTAAATATAATGTGAAGAATATTATATTTAGCTCATCGGCAACGGTCTACGGCGATCCTCACGCCGTTCCAATTACGGAAGATTTCCCCATATCTGCTACTAACCCATACGGCAAAACAAAATTATTTATCGAAGAGATATTGAAAGATCTATATCAATCCGATAATAAATGGAATATCGCGCTTTTGCGTTATTTCAATCCGATAGGCGCCCATGAGAGCGGGGAGATAGGAGAAGATCCAAAGGGCATTCCCAACAATCTGTTGCCCTTTATCAGTCAGGTTGCGGTGGGAAAATTAGAAGAATTGTTGGTTTTCGGGAATGATTACCCAACTCCCGATGGAACCGGCGTCAGGGATTATATCCATGTGGTGGATTTGGCGCTTGGTCATATAAGAGCGCTTGAAAAATTGATTGGACAGACCGGAGTACATATTTATAATCTTGGTACGGGGCAGGGATATAGTGTTCTTGATATGATTACCGCTTTTGAAAAAGCCTCCGGGCGGAAAATCAATTACCGAATTGTTGATCGTCGCGCGGGTGACATTGCCGAATGTTATGCCGATCCGTCAAAAGCGGAAAAAGAACTGGGTTGGAAAGCAACAAGAGGAATTAACGAGATGTGTTCCGACTCATGGCGTTGGCAGTCGCAGAATCCGGATGGATTTGATAATTAATTTGCAGCTATAATAGGCAAATTTCGTGTTGGTTGCTTAGCAGGGGCGATGCTCTGTACAGACGGCTCGGCAGAGACATTGTTACTCGGTATGGAATTTAATCACTCTAATGATTGCGTCACGACAGACCGGGCAAAAATCAACCAAACTTTTTGAGAACATCCGGCAATCGAGAAAAGGTCGATAAAGCCCTTTCGATGAATAGCCCGAACCCTCAAAAGCGCCGACCTTTCCCCAATATTTTTGATTTTGCAACAGTTCTCTTCGATCATTGTTGTTTTTGTAAGGGATTTTATCAAATAATTCTTTTTCCCAGGGGGTTGGAATCGGAGTTTCCGGTTCGACAAACTGTTTCCATTTCAAGGTGTTTTTAGTGGCATTGGGAGTGATGTTGGGCTCCCAAGGCTCTGTATCAAGGGGATAAAATTCGTTATAGGCTACATCCGAAGTGTAATATTCATCACCGAGTCCGCCAAAAGCATGACCGAACTCGTGAACAAATACATAATCGGGCCACCATGAAGTTTCTTCTTTATCTGAATGGCTATAACAGATTGAGAAGAGGTTATAAATACCGCCACCGCCGTATTTTGGACTATTAACGAGAAAATAGAGTTGATCGTAGGGCGCCCCGGCTGCGATATCCCGGATTCGTTTATTGTCAAAAGCCAGGATATAGCGATCAGAGTCGAAGGAATTGTATGTTAATTCAAAAGCGGATTTGACAAAAACACCTTTACGGGGATCGTCAATTCCGGATTCTTCCGAGGGCACTTCGAGATACCAAACATTAAACCGGTCCTTATATTCATTAAACGGTGGTGCCGCAAACAGTACATCGGTAAAATGTTTTACATCTTTTCTGAATTTTCGCATTTCTCTTTTTGTATAACCCTCGGGCAGGATCAGGATATCGACCTTTTTATTGGGGGAACCGTTTTTCAGACAGGCTTTTAGTTTATAATCAAATTGAGGTTTATCGCGTTTTACAAATCGTGAAGCGGGATCGATAATCGTTTCAAATTCACTGACAAATTCATTTTTTTTATTACGGGAAAAATGAATTAGTTTAATCGGTTTTTTAGGATAAGGAATCAGAACCGAGGCGGAAAAGGTTCGGTATAATCCCTGGGCCGCTTCATCGGTAGTCTGCCACTCCTGAAAAAGACTGCTGAACCCTTTTGAAAAAATAAGCGTATTCGATTCATTGTCGTAAACTTCAACGAGGTGATTGCCGAAATTCAGAGTATCGATCAGATTATTCATACTGCCTGTCCAGTGCGGTTCTTCAATTACTCTGTCGAGAGAAATCCGGCATTCATTCTTTATACCGGTAAAATAGTAATCGATGCGCATGGTTTTATTGATGAAATAATCATCGAAATCGGGACCGGTTTTCCCAAGAAGAGCATAGGGAATCAGAGTGAACACCAAAAGAAATCGCTTCATGTAAACTCCTTAATTGTTGGTTCAAACTTATAAACTGGAAGAGTGATTATCAAGAATGGTAATGTAAAAACAGAATATTTTAAGCAAAACCTTGTCTCAAGCCCTACATATATTTAAATTCGATAAACGCGGAAGAGTTATGATTTCATTTATAAACGTCAAATGTACTTTCCATAAAAATGCCGGTGTCAAAAACCTGAACTTCTCTATTGATGATGGTGAGTTTGTATTTCTTACCGGTCCATCGGGAGCGGGTAAGTCGACTTTATTGCGCTTAATTTACATGGATTTATTTCCGGAAAAAGGGAAGGTGTTGGTCCGTGATTTTGACAGTGCCAGCATTAAAGACCGGGAAATTCCCTTTCTGCGCCGGAAAGTTGGAATGATATTTCAGGATTATCAGTTGTTAAAAGACCGGAATGTGTATCAAAATGTTGCTCTGGCATTGTATGCATCGCATTATAGAACCAGGGAAATCAAAAGCAGGGTCTATAGCATCTTAAATCAGGTTGGTCTGGGACATCGGGTGCATCATAAACCGCTGGAACTGTCCGGCGGTGAGCAACAGCGGGTTGCAATTGCCAGGGCACTGGTTAAGGAACCCATTGTTCTGTTGGCGGATGAACCGACCGGAAATCTTGACCCGAGAGTAAGCCTTGAATTGATTAATCTGCTGAATAAAATCAATAAAAAAGGAACGGCTGTAATCGTGGCGACGCATAATTACAGCCTGATTCCGCGGGTTCCGGGGGCGCGGCTGATCCAGATGAACGAAGGAGAGGTTACGAGTATCACATGACCATATTATGGTTTTTATTTAAAGAAGGATTCAAAGGTCTCATCCGGTCGAAATATTCGGGAGTCTTCTCTATATTTATTATTACGATCTCTATTATGATCTTAGGTTTTGGGTATGTTGCCGCCCGGGACACTCTTTTTATGGTGGAGAATATAAGAGCCCAGTTCGATGTGGATATTTTTATTAAACAGACCGCCAGCAATGAGGATATTGCTTCCTTTGAGAAGAAATTGACTCAAATGGAAGAAATTGAGCACCTGGTTTATATTTCACCTGAAGAGGCGGCGGTGAAATTCAAAAATGAATTTGGCGAGGATATTTTCGATATTCTGGATTACAATCCATTGCCGCCGTCTTTTACAATAAGGCTTAAAACTATTTACCGTAACCTGATCAGCGTTGAAGCAATCGCAAATATTATACAGAGTGATCCGATTGTTGATGAGGTGAAATACCGTAAGAATTTTCTGATTATATTAGAAAAATATCAGCGCATTATCTTATTTAGTGTTCTTGGAATATTTGCGGTATTGACATTAATTTCGATAACATTGACCTCAAATTCTATTAAGATGACAATTTTTGCCCGGCAGGATATTATTTCAACGATGAAATTAATCGGAGCTACGAATCTATTTGTAAAAACGCCCTTTGTTATTGAAGGAACACTGGAAGGTGGTATCGGCGCATTGCTGGCATCTCTCATTATTTACGGTTTTTTTTATGTGCAAAATACCTATCTGCAATCTTTCTTTGACTACCGGATTGTGGTTAGTTATCGTTTTTATATTGGACTATTTGTTTTGGGGACTTTTATGGGATTAGTTGGCAGCAAGCGGGCTATTAAGAAATTTCTTGATTAACCCTACTACGTAACATGAAAATTTAGGGGGTGTGATAATATAACCTTTAGTAAGTTGACTGAGTGAAAACTTCATTCTATCCCCCCCCCCCCTAAATATGCCGAATATAGTATTTATAGATGATAATGCGGACTCTATATAGTATCATATTTACTAAATGACGTTGTAGGGTTAATTTCGAACCATTAAATTCTCTTGATAAATATGTGATTTCAGAAAGCCTTTTAGCTTGGATAAATGGAAGCTAGAAATTAAACTTTAGAGATATGACAAAGCCAGTAGAACCATTAACGACACTCACAAGCCGGGAACAGGCAATTCTCAGGGCAGCTGTAACCAGGTATATCCAGACTACCTATCCGGTTAGTTCGGGTCAAATCCATAAATCCTTTATATCTCATATAAGTACGGCAACAATCAGGAATACGTTGCACGAATTATGCGATAAAGGTTATCTGCTTCAGCCTTTTACCTCTTCCGGAAGGATTCCCTCTGATCGGGGCTATCGATTCTTTGTAGATACATTGACTCCGGAAATTGTATTTCGGGATGAGTTGACCGGTTTGATTAAGAACGAATTACAGGAAGCGACTTCTGATATTAATATCATCATGGATAAAACCAGTGCCCTTCTGAGTAAAACGACTGAAGAACTGAGTGTCTTTATTGCGCCTAAATTCCGCTCTGAAAAGCTGGTAAAGGTTGAATTAATACTTCTGGAACAAAAACGATTACTTATAGTATTGGAAATTAGTTCTCGAATTATTAAAACCGTTCTGCTGGAAATTGATATTTACATTAAGGAGAGTCGAATCGATCTGGTCAGATCAATTTTAAACGAAAGGCTGAGCGGAGTTACATTAAATGAAATCGCCGGAACGATTAATGAAAGGTTCTCCGATTTAAGTGATAATTTAATTATCAACCGGTTAGTTGAAAAGGCAGATACCATTTTTAATATTGATGGCCAAATCAGTGCCAAATTGTCCGGTACTTACCACCTGTTACGTAAGCCTGATTTTGCAGACTTGAATATATTAAGTCAAATTGTGTCGCAATTGGAAAATGGTACTATAATTGCACATATCGCTGAGCATCGCCGTGAGAACTCCGGTGTTGTTGTAACGATTGGATTGCAGAATGCAGAGGCGCAATTGAAAGATTTTAGTGTGATTACAAAAGATTACCGGATTGGAAACAGCAACGGTCTGATGGCGGTCATCGATCCGAAACGCAGGGACTATTCCAAATCCGTTTCGATCTTAAATTGTGTTGCCGACACTGTTACTAAAATTTATGATAATGAGAGGAGTCATGAGTAAATTGGAAAAAAACAAAGCCGAGGTTGATTCAACAAAAACCGCTGCCGATAAAGCTAAAACGTCAAGAAAATCCGTAGAATCGAAAGAATTAAAAGAATTGAAAAAGAAATTAGCCGAATCAAAAAAACAGGTTCGGGAATTAAACGAAAAATATCTGCGCTTAGCCGCTGATTACGACAATTACCGAAAACGAACTCAAAAAGAGTTGGGTAATATCATCGAATATGCCGGTGAAAGAGTACTGCGAAATATTTTGCCGATTTTAGATGATCTTGAAAGGGCAATAAGCAATCATGAAAGCGGAGAAGATTCAGACCAGACTTTGCAGCAGGGACTGGGAATGATCTACAAAAAGTTCATGAAGACCTTGAATGATATGAATGTTCAGCCGATGAAATCACAAAACCAACCCTTTGATCCGGACCTGCACGATGCGGTAATGGCGAAAGAAATTGAAGGCGTTGAACCGGATATGGTCGTGGAAGAATTTGAAAAGGGCTATATGTTTAAAGATCATGTGTTACGGCATGCAAAAGTGGTGGTGAGTAAATAGCTATGACACGTGATTACTATGAAATTTTAGGAGTCTCCAGAAACGCATCGGACGACGACTTAAAAAAAGCCTACCGTAAGATTGCGATGAAATATCACCCCGATAAAAATCCCGGTGATAAAGGGGCGGAAGAAAAATTTAAGGAGGCAGCTGAGGCGTATTCGGTTCTGACTGATTCTAAAAAGCGTCAAATGTACGATCAATTTGGACACGATGGCTTAAAAAACAGCGGCTTCGGTAATGGCAGCGGTTTTAGTGGTGGTTTTGGTTTTGATCCCTTTGATATTTTCCGCGAAGTGTTTAGTGGTGGTGGATTCGGCGGTATTGAAGACTTCTTTGGTGGTGGCGCCGGTCGACGGTCGCGAGGTGCCTCAAGATCCGGCAGTGATTTAAAAATCAAACTGTCATTGACTTTGGAAGAAATAAATACAGGGGTTACCAAGAAAATTAAGATCAGGCGTATGGATATTTGTAAAACCTGTCGAGGTGAAGGTACAAAGCCCGGAACGTCGCGAATTACCTGTCCCGTTTGTCACGGCTCTGGAGAAGTCCGTGAAATTTCCCGTTCAATCTTTGGTCAAATGGTAAACGTAAGACCTTGTAATAATTGTCATGGAGAAGGATCTGTGGCGGAACAACGTTGTCCTGTTTGTGCCGGGACTGGCCGGATAAAAGGTCAAAAAGAGATATCGGTTCAGGTGCCGGCGGGGGTTAATTCCGGTAATTATCTGACTATGAGAGGAGAAGGAAATGCCGGTGTCCGTAAAGGACCTCGCGGTGATCTTATAGTTATTTTTGA
>JAGHBC010000085.1 GCA_021161185.1 Fidelibacterota bacterium | reverse complement strand
TTTTCCCTTTTCCCTCATTTAACCCGTTAGATAATTGTTCTTTGTCTCTTACTGTGTTCAAATTTCTTTTGCTCAACTGATTAACACTTTTCTCATTATCAGTGATTCTATATCTAACGGGTTTTACACTTACGTCCGTGAACGCTTACAAATATCTCAAAGTTCAACAATTGTAGCTCCGGTACCACCGCGGTCAAAATTTTCAAAATTAAACTTACGGATACCGGGTGTACTTTTCAACACATCATGGGTCATTTTTTGAAGTGCGCCGGTTCCTTTTCCGTGGATAATCTGGATTTGATTTAATCCCGAAAGCAATGCCCGATCCAGAAATCTTTCGAGCGCATCCCGGGCTTCCTCCAGCCGCATTCCCCGCAGATCCAGTTTATAAGAAGCAATTTCACCGCTCTGAATACCAATTATTGGTCGAGATTCCGGCAGTTCCCGCTCTGTTTGCGCGAGATGGAGAGACCCCAGCGTCACCCAGAGCAGCTTGCCGTTTATATTCACAGCCGCTTTTTTCTTATTGACCTGAATTTCGACTATCTGTCCTCTGCCCGAAATACCGTCAACAGTTACCCAACTATTCACTTCTATATTACTGCTTATTTTTTGAACAGCGGATTTTTGCTTTTTGGAAGTACGTTTGGACGCTGCTTTTTGAATGGTTTTTAGGGTATTTTGCGCTTCTAATATGGTTTCCCGGGATGCTTCTTTTTCCCGGATGTCTTTGACAACATGCTCTATTTTTGAACGGGATTCTTTGACAAGCCTTTCAAGCTCTTCGGCTATTTTCTGATCCATATCATCGTGTTTTTTCCGAATGGATGACACTTTGGATTCATATTCCGTGATTAATTTATCGAGAGTCTTCTTATTCTGCTGAACCGAGCGGTTTTCCTTTTCAATCTGGCTTTTCAGGGTTTCCACTTCCAACAACAGATTTTCCAATTTAACCTGGTCGGTTCCCATCAGGTCTCCGGCCCGTTGAATTACGGAATCGTCCAACCCCATTCTCTTGGCTATTTCCAGAGCATAACTGCTGCCGGGCAATCCCAGTTGCAGACGATAGGTTGGTATTAAGCGGTCGGTGTCAAATTCCATCGCAGCATTAATTACGCCGTCAAATTTATCGGCAAAAGCTTTTAATCCGCTATGGTGGGTTGTTACCACACAAAAGGTCTTGCGGGCGGTGAGTTCCTCAAGAACAGCCTGTCCCAGAGCAGCGCCTTCCAAGGGATCGGTTCCGGTGCCCAACTCATCAATCAATACTAACGATCTATCGGTTGCGCTCATCACAAACTGTTTCAGATTGGCAACATGGGATGTAAAGGTTGACAGATCATCCTCAAGGGATTGCTGGTCGCCGATATCAATTAAAAATTGATCAAAACAGGGCAGTCGGCTGCCGTCATCGGCAGGAATCGGAAGACCGGAAGCAGCCATAATACCGAGCAGCCCTATAGTTTTCATGGCAACGGTTTTTCCGCCGGCGTTGGGGCCTGTGATGATTACGCAATAAGTTTTACTATCGATCGACACATTAAGCGGAATGACTTTTTTCACCAAAGACAACAGCGGATGACGGGCATTTTTTAGAATAATCCGGCGATCGTCAGAGGATATTTTGGGTACGGTACATTTAAACCGCCTTGAAAACCGGGCACATGCGCTCAAAAAGTCAAGTTCAATCAATATTTCAACATTAAGTTCAAGATCATGAAAAAATGGTCGTAGTTCATCGGTCAGCGCCTGCAAAATTCTTTGAATTTCCGCAATCTCTTCAATTTCCAGCTCTTTGAGTGAATTATTGATTTCAACCACGCTCAGCGGTTCTACATAAGACGTCGCGCCGGTGGCTGATTGACCATGTATAATTCCTTTTACTTTACGTTTACTTTCACTGCGCAGGGGTAACACAAAGCGACCATCCCGAATTGTCGCATTATCTTCATGTAACCAACCTTCCTCACGAGCCTGAAGCATCACCCGATCGATTTCCCGCTGGAGATGCGACACGGTCTGATGAATCTGTTTGCGGATACGAGCCAAATCAGGGCTGGCGGTATCTTTTACCAGCCCCTCGTCATTAATCACTCTCTGAATCTGACAACTCTGCTGCTCGAGGGGATTTATTTTAATCATCAAACCGGAAAGAGGCTTTAACAACTCTTTATTTTGTTGGTAATACTGGCGCAGGTTTTTACTCTGCCGTAATATTGCGATTATCCGGACCAATACTTCAACCGGTAAAAAACTGCCCTTAATCCGGCAGCGTTTCAGGTCGGTGCGAATCTCTTCAAACGGCTCTATAGGAAATTGACTGTTTCGTTCAAAAAGTTGTTGAAGCACTGTTATGCGCTCCATCTGCAAAATTGCATCTGATACAATCGGAAAAGGAGCTAATTCAGCGGTACGGGATTTTGCCGGTCCAGAGAGCGTTTCATTGGCTATTAAAGCAATGACCCGCCCAAAATCCAGCTTCTCCCCGGCGGTATCTATCATTCGGTTTCTCCTGCAGATGATCCGATTTGATCAATAAATTCAATTTTATCACCTGAAGAATCGGGCAGAGAGGGTAAGGATACGGGAAACTTTGGGTCCATCCTGAATATCCCGCGAATAGTCTTTTTTAGTGAATCTGCTTCATCGTCAATTTTGAACACACGGCTCAAATAACGTTCGCTTTTCTCGAGATAAACATAGCTTGGGGATGACGCAGCCAGATTATTGACAAGCCGGGTTTCTGAAAAAATACCGATGCACCAAACTACAATCGACATAATAACAAGCGCTTTTATGGTGCCGAATCCCAGACCTGCGAGGCGATCCAGCCAGATTAGGCTTAATGATTTTATGATCCGTTTCAGAGCCGCCGCAATCAACTGAATCGATAGGTATACAATCAGGAAAACAATCACAAAACCTGCCACCGTCATGACTCCGTCGGAAAGTGTAAACATGTTTTGAATTAGCAAAATCCCAAAAGCATAATACCGCACGGCAATATAGGACGCCAGGATAATTCCAATCAGCTTAAACGCTTCCTCTATCAGCCCCTTCCGCAAACCGGACAGCCCTAAAAACCCAACGACAATAACAACAATTAAATCAAATAAAGAATACATACGGCTATAATTTAAGATAATTTCGATCGAACAATAGCCTGAAATTTCGATCCGTTGGCGCGCCCCTTAACTTTTTGCACAATTTTCGGCATCACTTTGCCCAGGTCCTGCATGGATGTAGCACCTGTCTCGGCTATAATCCCGGCAATAATCTGTTCAAGTTCTCCGGTTGAAAGCGCCGCAACTAAATCTTTCTGAAGTTTTTCTTTTAAACCCATGGATTAACTCCCTTCTATTATATTCTATTTTCACCTTTTATCCAAACATGAGCTCCGACTAAAGGAGTTATTGATTCTGAATCCATCGCACATTTATTTTTTCTCTATCATTTGCATGAATTAAATGTGTTTGTAGCATTAAAAATGTCATAATTATGAAAAAGTATATCTTTCTATTCAGATCTTAAGGTCTCTATTGGGTTAAGGTTAGATGCCTTAATAGAAGGATATATTTCAAATATAAGACCAATGATTGACGAAAATATGATAGAAATCAATACAGCCCAAATTTGAATTTTGATTGGTAGTAAAAATATTTTATCAATGTTTTTTGCGCCAATAATTCCAAGCATCACTCCAGTAATTCCTCCTACTGATGTTAAAAGAGCTGATTCAAGTAAGAATTGTAAACGGATATGTATTCTCTTTGAGCCTACGGCTCTTCTAACTCCTATTTCACGAATTCGTTCATTTATAGTTATTAATAAGACATTCATTATACCAATTCCACCTACAATTAAAGAAACCGATGCAATTAAAATTGCAGCCCACATTGCGATTGTTGTTAATTGATTTTAAAACTCATATAAATCTTCTATTGTTGATAAATCAAATACTTTCTTACCAAGAAATCTATTTAGCAAAATACTATTACCTTCTTTGATTGCGTTTTGTAAACAGTTTTCCTTTGCTTTAATAAATTTGATTGCCGATTACTTCAAGGACAAACCTATTCTAAAAGCCTATCTGTTTGTCTCTCACGTTCGCAATGAGGCAAATATTGATGATATATTGGTTGAGTTGGATTATAGCCAGCAGATAGGATTAAAATATATAAAAATACAAAATTAACTTCAGAATATACTAAAAAGTAAAGTTGATCTGCTGTCAGCAGATGCAGTATCTAAATATACTCGGCTAATAATCGATCATGAAAAGTATCTTATCTATAAAAAAAATAAAATGGGCATCAGAATAAGGTTCAGAACTCCTGACTTATCGCAGATTATTCTGTCTCTAATTTTTGCAATAATAATAATCGATGCAGCATAATCTAAAAATCTATCAGATAATCCTTCAGAATTCACAGCACACATCCTTATTT
>JAGHBC010000040.1 GCA_021161185.1 Fidelibacterota bacterium | reverse complement strand
TTAAATATACTTTATATTGATGTATAAACAATTAAGAGGATGGCTAACTAAAACGAATTATTATTGCTGTAACTTTATGGAATCATTTGCATAACCATCTCAAGAGACTACTTTTAAATTCATTACAGTATTTATGGCAATGTAATTTGCTTTAAAATTATTGAATTGTAGCAACTATTGAAAAAACAAAAATATTCATAAATTAGAGCGGCTCCCGGATGATTTTCGGAAAGTTTATTTCAGTAGTATAAGAAAAAACATAACAACCGAAAGGAAATTTTAAAATGCATAAAAGATATATTGAAGTGATACTTGTTCTAAGTTCCGCCTTTCTCATTCAATGCAGTCCGGTTTATTATCAGAAAAATGTCGATGCAAATGTTTGGGGTACATCCCCAAAACATACCCGCTACAAATCTATTAAAGGATTTCGCTCTCAAGTAAATAAAATTATAGATTCCCCGCAATTACAACCAGCTATTATAGGTATTTATATCGAGGAATACAAAACCCGTCAGATAATCTATGCTCTCAATGAAAATACCTTACTGATGCCGGCAAGTAACATGAAGTTATTTACAACATCCTCGGCTCTGGCGCTTCTTGGCCCCGACTATCGGTACCAAACGTCACTTTATATGGATGGAACTATCGAAAACGGAATCTTAATGGGAAATCTCTATGTTAAAGGCTCCGGTGATCCCAGTATTTCAGGTCGTCATAATAATGGCAATCAATTAGAACTGTTCCACAAATGGGCTGAAATTTTACAATCTAAAGGAATTACCCAAATCGCCGGTTCTATTATCGGCGATGATAATATTTTTGATGAATCTGGTTTAGGCTATAGCTGGGCATGGGATGATCTGTCATATTATTATGCCGCGAAAACGAGTGGACTTGCTTTTAACGATAATTGCATAGATCTCTTTATTTTACCCAATGATTCAATCGGAGGAGCGGCAAAAATATTCACAAATCCTCCAATGGACTATATGACATTTACCAACGAGATCATTACAGTATCGGAGGATTCCTCAAATTATATAGATTTCTATCGGCAACCCGGCAAGGAATCAACGACAATATTTGGCACGATTAAAGCAAATTCCGACACTTTAAAAGATTGGGTAACTGTCGAAAATCCTACTCTTTATACTTTGGCAGCCTTTAAATATACACTGGAGAATAATGGCATAACTGTCCGTAATATCAGCGACATAGACGAGATACCAATAGATAATCCTGACTATGAAAGTCTGGAACTTATTGATATTCATAAATCCATTCCACTATCGGAAATAATTAAAACCATCAATAAGGTAAGCCAAAACTTTTACGCCGAACAACTCCAGAAAACTCTTGGCGTTGAGTTAAAGGGCGAGGGAGCCACACAAAAAGGTATCGAAGCGGAAAAAGAATGGTTCAGCCGGATCGGTATCAGTCCGGATGATATTTTTATCGTTGACGGTTCGGGGCTGTCGCGCCATAATCTGGTAACGCCCTTCCAAATTGTCACAATTTTACGGGCTATCCGAAATCACTCCAATTATGAAGTATTCTTCAATTCATTACCTGTTTGTGGAGTTGACGGAACGGTTAAAAACAGATTAAAGGGTTCAAACGCTGCTGGACACGTTTTTGCTAAAACCGGGTATGTCGGGCGCGTCAGAGCGCTATCCGGCTTTGTACACGCCGCTAATGGCCGTGAATACATTTTTTCAATCATGGTTAATCACTATCCTGTTCCTACCAGCAAAATAAATGATATGCAGGACCATATAGTGACTCTGCTATATAATTTAGATTACTGATAAATCGATGACTCATTATTCCGAATCACTTCTTCAAAAAATCAAACATGCTCCGGTTGATCCCGGTTGTTATCTCTACAAAAATAAACAGGGTAAAATCATCTATATAGGGAAAGCCAAAAATCTGGCTAATCGTGTTAAATCTTATTTTGCTAATCCTCATTCAAAAGATCCCAAAACACAAAGTCTCATTAAGCGGATTGCCGATGTTGAATTTATCGTAACGCTTTCCGAAATAGAGGCTTTGATACTGGAAAATACATTGATTAAACAGCACCGACCACGATATAATGTTTTTTTACGGGACGATAAGACATTTCCTTATATACGTATCACCAATGAATCCTATCCCCGGGTTATTTTAACGCGACGCTTAATAAATGACGGATCAAAATATTTTGGACCTTATACCGACGCCAGAGCAATTCGAGATACTTTGCGAACTATCAAAAAAGCATTTACTGTCAGAACATGCAAGTTTCGTTTGGACAATGAAACAGTGCAAACCCAAAAAGTAAAATTATGTTTACAGTATCATATTCATAATTGTGAAGGTCCCTGTCAGGGATTGATTTCCATAGATGAATATGATACAATGATTTCCAAGTTAGAGGCATTCTTAAAAGGTGATTTATCGGAAGTTATCAATTATCTTTACCGTAAAATGGAATCTGCATCGAAAAAATTACTGTTTGAATTAGCGGCGCGATACCGTGATAATATCAATTTGCTACAGCACTATGCCGAACGACAATCGGTGGAATTCATGGATTTTAAGGATCGTGATTTCATAAATATTTTTTCAGAAGGCGATACATGTGTTGGAGTTGTCATAAGAGTGCGTCATGGGAAAATGCTTGGTAAAGATACGATTTTTCTTGAGGGTGTTTCAGAGGTTGAACAATCTGAAATTATGCGCAATTTCATTCAACAATATTATAACCAATCTCAATTGGTCCCCGAGGAGATAAATGTCAATATTTATCCTTCCGAACAGGATATTCTGCAAAAATGGCTCGCCAATAACCGGCGCGGTTCGGTTAAAATTACACGGCCCGCCCGTGAAGAGAAATTGCGTTTAATGCGTTTAGCGGAGAAAAATGCCCGGATTCAGATGGAGGAATATTTACTAAAAAAGAGCCAGACGGAGAGTTACATCCCCAAAACTCTGCTGCAACTTCAGACAGATCTCGCACTAACACAATTACCCAAAAGAATTGAAGCCTTTGATATTTCCAACATTCAAGGGAAATATGCCGTGGGCTCATTAGTCACATTTTACAATGCCCGTCCTCAAAAAAGCGAATATCGCCGGTTCAAAATTAAAACCGTTAAAGGTATTGATGATTTTGCCATGATGGCGGAGGTCGTCCGACGCAGATACTCGCGCCAGATTGAAGAACGAAAAGATTTACCCGATCTTATATTAATTGACGGCGGCAAAGGACAATTATCTGCAGTAAAGACAATCTTAAAATCACTTAATCTCGATAAAATTGCTTTAGCCGGTCTTGCAAAAAAACTTGATGAAATATTTTTACCGGATCAAAATATTCCTTTGTTACTTCCCAGGGATAGTCTGTCTCTATTACTATTACAGCGAATTCGGGACGAAGCCCATCGATTTGCGATAACATATCATCGCAATCTGAGAGGACATGGTGAAATAGATTCCATTTTAAATCACATACCCGGTTTGGGGCCTAAAAAACGACAAGTGTTATGGAGTTCTTTCGGGACGATTTCAAAAATGCGTTTGGCTTCAATTGAAGATTTAAGCAGAATCAATGGGATCGGTCCTAAATTAGCTGATATTATCTGGCATTATCTTCATCACGGTTAATTCACTTTGACGAATTTATTACTGTATTTGAGTAAAAATATTCTGAAATTAGGCATCGTTTTGTAAACTTACTTGATCATATCAATATCTGGAGAACCAATGAAAAATAATAAAGAGCCGGAAGTAAATCTCGAACTGGCGATTCAACACGGTCTTAATGAAGAAGAGTGGCTGAAAATTCTCGATATTCTCGGTCGAAAACCTAATTATACGGAATTAGGCGTGTTTTCGGTGATGTGGAGCGAGCACTGTAGCTACAAAAATTCCATTGCAATGATAAAAACATTACCCCGTTCGGGAAGCCGCTTATTAGTTGGAGCCGGTGAAGAAAATGCCGGATTAGTCGATATTGGCGATGGTCTGGCGATTGCCTTTAAGATTGAAAGCCATAATCATCCCTCTGCGCTCGAACCATTTCAGGGCGCTGCTACCGGGGTAGGGGGAATTCTGAGAGATGTTTTTACAATGGGCGCCAGACCAATTGCCTCGTTGAATTCATTGCGATTCGGACCGTTATCCGTTCCGCGTAACCGTTATCTTTTTGATGAAGTTGTTAAAGGTATTGCTCATTACGGAAATTGTATGGGCGTGCCAACCGTCGGTGGTGAAGTCTATTTTGATGAATGTTATACCGGCAATCCGCTGGTAAACGCCATGACAATTGGTCTCGTAAAACATGATCGCGTTACCAGTGCCATTTCAAAAGGGGTAGGCAATACCGTCATGATTGTTGGTTCCTCAACGGGACGCGATGGAATTCATGGGGCGACTTTCGCTTCCGTTGAATTGAGCGAAGAATCTGAGGAAAAACGATCATCTGTTCAGGTGGGTGATCCATTCACGGAAAAATTGTTACTTGAAGCAACACTTGAACTGGCTCGCAAAAACTACCTGATTGGTATTCAAGATATGGGTGCGGCTGGAATCGCTTGCTCGTCATCGGAAATGTCGGCAAAGGGGGAGAGTGGCATGATTTTGAATCTAAATAAAGTGCCCATGCGAGAACCGGATATGACCCCTTATGAAATAATGCTTTCAGAATCCCAGGAACGGATGTTAGTTGTTATACGTCGTGGATTTGAAAAGGAAGTGAAAAAAATATTTGAAAAATGGGATTTGAATTGTGTTGAAATTGGCGAAGTTACGAGTTCAGCGTCTCTGGAATTATTCATGAACGGTAAAAAGGTGGGGGCGCTACCGGCATGGGATCTGGTCCTTGGCGGCGGTGCGCCGGTTTACGAAAGAGAAACTAAAAAACCCGCCTATATTAAAACAGTTCGAAGTAAGAATTTAAAGAATATTCCAGAGCCGAACGATTATAACGCGGCATTGCTTAAAGTAATATCTGTACCCTCAATCGCCGATAAATCCTGGATATATCATCAATACGATCATACCGTCAGGACAAATACCGCCGTTCCACCAGGCGGATCGGCGGCGGTAATTCGAATTAAAGGGACGAAAAAAGCAATTGCCTCTGCAACAGACGGAAATGGGCGGTATACCTATTTAAATCCCCGCCGAGGCGGTGCCATTGCCGTTGCAGAATCCGCCAGAAATGTTGTATGTACCGGCGCAAAGCCTATTGCGATTACAAATTGTTTAAACTTTGGCAATCCTTATGATCCTGAAATTTATTACCAATTTAAAGAAGCGATACTCGGGATGGGAGAAGCGTGCCGGGTTTTTAATACCCCGGTAACCGGCGGAAATGTCAGTTTTTATAATGAATCTCCAAAAGGGGCGATCTATCCGACTCCTGTTGTCGGTATGGTGGGCTTAATTGAGGATGTCAATCACATTACCACATCGTACTTTAAAAATGACGGTGATTTTATCGTAATGTTGGGAACGCTAAAGGGTGAATTGGGGGGCAGTGAATATCTAAAAGTGACCCACAATCTTGTTGCCGGTGATGCGCCAGCTATCGATCTGCCTTTTGAAAAACGAGTTCATAACGCCTGTCTGGAATCTATTCGTAATGGGATCGTCAATTCGGCTATAGATATTTCTGATGGAGGGCTGGCTGTCGCATTAGCCGAAGCATGTATCGGCAATCCGGAAAAGTCCTTGGGCGCTTCCGTCTATATTTCCAGAAAATTGCGGGATGATGAAATATTCTTCGGCGAAAGCCAGTCGGTCATAATTCTTTCAATATCAGAACATAGTCTTCTTAAAATGGAACAGATCGCCGCAAAAAATATCGTTCCCTGTTTTACGATTGGAAGGGTCAAAGATAATGGACGGCTTAAGCTAAATGAATCTGTCGATTTGTCTTTAGACGATATAAAATCAGCTTACGAAAACACTATTCCTGAAATCATGAAACTTGCGTTATAATAATTATGTCAAAAATACCGGAATCTTTAATTAAAGAAATTAAATCCATCAGAAAATGGCTCCATGAACATCCCGAGCTATCCTACAAAGAGTTCGAAACTACTAAATTTGTGAAAAATACACTTGATCGGTGGAAAATTCAATTTTACCCGTTCAAAAATCTGGAAACCGGCGGATATGCCGATATTGGAAGCAGTCATAATAAGGTGATTGGATTTAGATCGGATATTGACGCCTTGCCAATTAACGAAAATCCAGCGCATGAAATATGTTCAGGAAATCCAGGGATAATGCACGCCTGCGGACACGATTTTCATACAGCAATTGGGCTTGGCCTGTTAAAATACTTCAGTGATAATCAACAGGATTTCAAAGGTCGGCTGCGCGTTATTTTTCAACCTGCCGAAGAGGCAACACCTGACGGAGCCGGTTTTGTTTCAAGGGAGCCATTATTTAACAATATGCGTGGATTAATCGGAGTTCATGTCGATAGTCATCTTGAAGTTGGAAAATTTTCAATCATTAAAGGTGCTGCCTGTGCATCTTCTACTCGCCTGGAAATCACATTTTTGGGAAAAGGCGGACACACTTCCAGACCTCACAATACTGTTGATCTCATTCGCGTAACCAGCCAATATATAGTACAGTTACCGGAATATCTTAAAGCCTGTTTTGATTCACGAGACAATTTTGTTTTAGTATTTGGTAAAATTGAAGGGGGGGATAGTCATAATATTATTCCTGCGGAAATTAAACTTACCGGCACTCTTAGAAATTTCGACAATCACATATTAGAACAACTATTAAAACGAATAACTATATTTAGTGATAGTTTTGGAAAACTATACGGCTTAGATATTGTGGCTTCATTCCCGAATATTACTCCAGCCGTAATTAATGATGAGCGGCTTTACAATCATTTTATTGATTTCTCGAACAGGTCGCAATATTCCGAAAATATTCAAATATTGAAAAAACCTTCTATGGGCGCAGATGATTTTTCTCGTTATCTGGATAAAGTGCCCGGTCTCTATTTTCAAATAGGAGCAGGAGGGAGCGCTCCATCTCATAGCAGCGATTTTTTATTGGATGATGGTTTAATCAAACCGGCGCTTTCACTTCTGGTCGATTATATTCAATATTTAAACCGATCGACATAGCGGACTTTTTACAAATGGTAATTGTAGTTACAGATTCCGGCTTTGGCGGGCTGAGTATTGCCGCAGAAGTATATGAGTGGTTAAAAGATCAATCCTTTTCGGCACCAATCGCGATTAAATATGTCAATGCCTTACCCGTTGCTGAAAATGTTTTGATTATTTAGCGGCTATTTATTCTTATGAAGCGTAATTATGTAGATCAAATTGTTGTAATTGTGCTGTTTCTCAGTATTTTGTCGCTTTTTCTGGAATATGGAATTTACCAGACAAAAATAGTATTCCTGATTACGAATATTTTAGATTATTGCGTCATCATCCTGTTTGTCACTGAAGCGGTTGTGCGAATAAGCGGGGCTGAGAAGAAGTTAAACCATATTCGAAATAATCTGTTTGACTACCTGCTGCTGATCGTAATTTTAACATTGTTTATATATACCCGTTATATGCGTTTCGTAATGGGGGCAGGAGAATTAACTCGTCTTTCGACAAATATTATTCTGGTTCGTAATACCTTTATTATTTTAAAGATTTTAGGTCGGGTAAAACGACTGAATGCCTACATTAAATCCATTTCACAGCATCCGGCTCAAACAATCGCTTTTAGTTTTATTGTAGTTATCTTATTGGGAACGATCTTTTTAATGCTGTCAATTTCTACTGCCGACAGGTCCAGGCTTGGATTTATCAATTCACTGTTTACCGCGACCTCTGCTGTTTGTGTAACAGGGCTAATCGTCGTGGATACAGCGACTAAATTTTCATTATTCGGAAAAATCGTGATCATGATCCTGATCCAGATAGGCGGATTGGGTATT
This sequence comes from Fidelibacterota bacterium, assembly GCA_021161185.1. GTDB lineage: Bacteria > Fidelibacterota > UBA2242 > UBA2242 > UBA2242 > DPVY01. Next base: position 6,565 of record JAGHBC010000040.1, on the reverse strand, counting down.
ATGATTTTGTCCTATTTTGGCGCCTATGTTATCGGAAAGCGAATATCCCTGGAAGAAAAAATAGCGCTCTCCTATTTGTTAAACGAACAGGATATGCAGAAGATTTCTACTTCAATAATGAAAATCATCTTTTTTACGTTGGGTATAGAGCTGCTCGGGGCAATGTTACTATTTGGTGATTTTAACAATCTGTATGGCAACACTCCCCAGGCTGTGTTTTATTCAATATTTCATGCCGTTTCGGCGTTTTGTAATGCCGGTTTTACACTGTTTTCCGACAGCCTTGAATCCTTTAAATCCGATATGTCAATCAATTTTACGATTGCCGCTCTGATTATCACCGGCGGAATAAGTTTTTCCGTTATTTTTAATCTCATTGAAAATTTTAAAAGTAACATCAAGACTAATTTGTTCAGCCGGCATGTTCGGAAATCAAAACTGACGCTAAACACAAAAATTGTACTTGCTGCAACTGTGATTCTGCTAATTTCCGGAATGCTACTTATTTACAGTATCGAACATAGAGAAAATCTCATTAAATTCGATCTCAAAACTCAATATTTAGCGGCATTATTTCAGTCCGTTACTCTTAGAACCGCCGGGTTTAATACTATCGATTTTACGACACTGAGAATACCAACATTACTGATTATGTGCCTTTTTATGTTTATCGGCGGTGCATCGGGCTCAACTGCCGGCGGAGTGAAGGTTAATACGATTTCAGTAATATTTGCATATTTGAAATCGAGATTTAATAACCGCAAAGAAACAACTATATGGAACAGTTATATATCTAAACGAAGTATTAACAAAGCTTTTTTGATCGTAATTCTTGGTCTTAGTGCTGTTTTTACGGGAGCGTTAGTTTTAAGTATGGTTGAGCCATTTGCTTTTGAAAGAATTTTATTTGAGGTTGTATCGGCTTTTGGAACGGTCGGATTATCAACCGGGATTACCGGCAGCCTAACCCCAATCAGCAAAGTGATGATTATTATTTTAATGTTTACCGGCAGAATAGGTCCGATGACATTAATGATCGCCTTTTCACAGAGGCAGGAACAGATCAGGGTGAAATATCCTGAAGGCGATATATTGATTGGTTGAAGTATTATCAGAAGTTTATGAAAAACCATAAGAGGAAATGTGAGATATAAGGGAATAGTGAACAAGGAACACCGATTAGCGAATTATGAATCCCTCTTGTTATTTCAATAATCAACAATCGTTAACCCTTGTTTGATATTCAAAAGCGATAAAACCAATAAAAGAGAATGTAGGAGGAATAGATGGCCAAAGATAAAATATTTGCCGTATTTGGGTTGGGAACTTTTGGACTCGAGGTTTGCCGGGTAATTTCCGAAAAGGGAGGCACAGTAATTGCCATCGACAACCAGGTGGATTTGATCGAAAAAGTGAAGAATATGGTGACCCAGGCGATTCTTATCGATAGCACCGATGAGCAATCGTTGAAAAATGCGCCCATCGAAGATATTGATGTTGCCGTCGTCGGCATTGGTCAAAATGTGGAATCAAGTATATTAACAACCGCAGTTTTAAAAAATCTCGGAGTACCCTATATTATTGCTCGGGCAATCTCGGATATCCATGGACAAGTGTTAAAGCAGGTCGGAGCAACGGAAGTTGTTAACATCGAAATAGAAGAAGGGAAGCGGATAGCCAATAAACTTATATCGCCGGATATTATTGATAAATTTTATATTGGTCAAAATCAGCTCCTTGCGGAGGTTGTCATCTCAAAAAAGTTCGTCGGAAAATCCATAATGGAGCTTGATTTGAGAAGAAAAACGAATGTAAATATTATCTCAATTAAACGGATCAACACTACTGTCGATGAGTTGGGCAATCCGGTTGTGGAATCTATGGTTGAATTTCCATCTCCGTCAACAGTAATTAAAAAAAATGATATACTCGTTGTTGTCGGTACTGAAAAAGATATTGATAGGTTAAAGGATTTATAATGTATTTAATATCGAAAAGTCGTATCTATGGCATTTTTATATCTGCCGTGGTGATTGTTGTTGCCCTTGGAGTTTATAACTATCTGGCAATTACCGGAATTGATGTTCAGGATAGTCTGAGCCTGAAATATTTTGCGGAAAAATTTCTTTTCTGTATCATTGTTCTATTGATTGTGGCGACACTTATTTTTGTTAATACAATAATCAAAAGTAAAAGCGTTTTCAGGGAGTTGGATAAGGTTATTGAACTATCCCGTTATGGTAAATATAGCAGCGGTGGTCAACTTAGGAAATTAGGCAAACTGGGTATAAAAATCATTGATATTAATTCACAGTTGAATTTACTCAATGAGATGAAGTCGCTGAAAATCAGCAGCTTGTCCAATACAATTAACTTATTGCTTGAAAAATCGGAACAACTCGTGATGTTGCTTGACGCCCGGGGACAGGTAGATAAAGTCAGCCGAAAGCTTCTGAGTGATTTAGGGCTCGAAGAGAAAGATATCTTAAATAAATACGCTGCAAATATTTTGGATAATTTTAATTTTTCCAATGTGATTACCGAATTAAAAAAGAGTAAATATCTGCTTTTTACAAGTCCGTTAATATTGGAAACCATTGTTGATCCGGTTGAAGTTAATGTAGTTGTTTATTCTGTTTTAAATCACAACAACGATATTTCAGGCTGTCTCTGTTATTTTGAAGATGATGCTACTTTTAAAAAGATGGTTGAAATAAAATCTGGTGTTCGAATCGAGCAGGAGAAAACGAAAATCACAAAAGAGGCTATAGAATCTTCATTTGTTAAAAAAATATCAGGTATTTTTCGGAAAAATTGAAAAACAGAACGATCCGGATTCTCAGAACCTATTATTAATTCTGCTAACCCTTTTTGAGAAGTCAAGCGATTGTCTTAGGGAATCTCGAAAGGAACAACTATGGGATTTACCAATTTGTTAAAATCTTTAAACTTCATTGTTACCATATCGACATGATTGCAGGCATTAAAGGCAATTTGATCACTGTCGACAATGTCTGATGATATGTAAGTATCCATACCGTAAAGATTACCGAAGGGAGGCATACCGCCGGTTTCAGAATCCGGGAATTGGTTTCTGAATTCTTCTTCGGAAGCAAGCTCGACTTTACGGGCATGCAGTTGTTTTGCGAACTCGTCGAAACCTACACGGTCATTTGCCGGTAAAACCGCAAGTGCTAATTTGCCGTCGATTTTTACGACAATTGTTTTTAAGAATTTCTTACCGGAAATATGGGCCTCTGCCGCCACTCTCTGGGCAGTGTATGCTTTTGGGTGCTCGGAGAGGACATAATCGATGTTATTTTCCTTAAGGTAAGCTAATAAACGTTTTTTCTCAGGCATGACACATCCTCCATATAATCTATTTTTAATATATAGGATGCAGTAATAATCCGCAAGCTAGTCGGCACATTTTTATCTGTTTTTTGAAGCGATAATGTCTTTTAAAAATCCCCTATTCGTTTTATATTAAAAGCCGGTTGGAAATTGTGAACGTAAATTATCAAAATTAGATTAAAGGAGTCAAATATGCCGATAGTTGATCACAAAAAATATGTTGCCATGCTCGAGAATGCACAAGAGAAGAAATTTGCCTATCCTGCTATAAATGTTTCTTCTTCTGACACATTAAATGCCGCTATTGAAGGTTTTGCCGCCGCCAATAGTGACGGGATTATTCAGGTATCTACAGGAGGGGGTGCGCACATCTCGGGGAATTTAAAAGATATGGTACTCGGAGCTATAATTTTAGCTGAACAAGCTCATCGTATTGCCGCTAAATACGATATTAATATCGCTCTGCATACCGATCATTGTCAAACCGATAAGATTGATACATTTTTAAAACCGCTGATTGCCGAAACTGCAAGACGCAGAGCCGCTGGACAGCCAAATTTGTTCAACAGCCATATGTATGACGGTAGCGCTGTACCGCTTAAGGAAAACATGGAACATGCTGTTGAATTATTGAAGATTTGTGCTGAAAACGAAATTATTCTTGAAGTGGAAGCCGGTGTCGTTGGTGGTGAAGAAGACGGTGTCAGCAGTGAAAATGTCGGGAAAGATAAATTATATACCACTCCTGATGATATGATTGCCGTTTATGAAGCTCTGAGTCAGGTAAAAAATGCTAAATTTATGCTGGCGGCGACTTTTGGAAATGTGCACGGCGTCTACAAGCCGGGTAATGTTGTTCTAAAACCGTCGATCCTTAAAGAGGGACAGGCAGAGGTTATGGCTAAATACGGCGCAGCCGCACGATTTTTCCTGGTTTTCCATGGCGGTTCCGGATCTTCAATTGAAGATATTCATGAAACTCTTGATTATGGTGTCGTTAAAATGAATGTCGATACAGATACTCAATATGCATTTACCCGCCCGGTTGTTGATCACATGTTTGTTAATTATGACAAAGTTCTGAAGGTTGAAGGTGAAGTAGGCGTGAAGAAACTTTATGATCCCCGCGCCTGGTTAAAAAAAGCACGCGCCGGTATGGCTGATCGCGTAGTGCAGGCCTGTAACGACCTGAAATCCGCCGGTAAAAGTATGGGGTGCTAGCTTTATCAGAAAATATTGCGAAAGCAGGAAACTTTTGCAAAGAAATACAACTATGAATACCACCCGGTTTAGGATGATTCTACAATAGACCGGGTGTTTTATTTTTCATGTATAAATGAAAATAAGCTTTGAATACCAAAAATCTCGACGATTCTTTGCCCAGATTGCCCACAGAATGGAGGATATGGGCAAAGCGGAGCTGGAAGAATTGGGTGCCGGTGATGTCATAGCGGCCTATCGGGGACTCTATTTTAATGCCGATAATAAGACGCTGTATACAGTCAACTACCAAACCTGCCTGATTACACGAGTTCTCGCTCCGTTGTTGACTTTTGATTGTCATAGTACGGATTACCTTTACAAAATAGCGAAGTCTATTCCCTGGAATGAGATATTCAATACGGATGATACTTTTGCAGTATATGCAACCGTATCGGATAGTAAAATCACACATTCCAAATATGCTTCGTTAAGATTAAAAGATGCTATTGTCGATTATTTTAAAGACCTGACCGGTGATCGTCCAAATGTGGAAAAACAGACCCCCGCTGTCTGGATTAACCTGCATATCGACAACAACCGGGCAATCATCAGTCTGGATACGTCGGGAGGATCGCTTCATCGCCGAGCCTATCGGATACAAACCGGTAGCGCACCGATGCAGGAGACCCTGGCTGCCGCCATTATCAGACTGACCGGCTGGCAGGGTGAAAAGCCTCTTGTCGATCCCGTGTGCGGATCGGGAACTTTGCTTTATGAAGCATTGATGAAGTATTGCCGCATTCCGTCAGGAGTTAATCGGAAACGGTTTGGTTTTGAATTTCTTCCGGATTTTAATTCACGATTGTGGAAATCCGTTAAACAGGAGGCAAATATACAAATTCGGGAATTGCCGAAAGGATTAATTAGGGGTAGTGATATTTCCCGGTCAGCGATCATGGATGCGATTTCCAATAGCAAGAGTTTCCGAAGCGGGCGCAATATTTCTTTTAATACCCGTGATTTTCGTGCTATTGAGGCAATAAACGACAGTGTCATCGTTACCAATCCACCTTATGGGAAGAGAATGGAAAAAGGTAAGGATTTGAGCAGGTTTTATCAGGATTTGGGAGATTTTTTAAAGCAACGTTGCTGTGGATCAACAGCCTATATTTACTTCGGCGAGCGAGAATATATTAAAAATGTCGGTCTGAAACCTACCTGGAAAATTCCTCTGGTCAACGGGGCTCTTGACGGGCGCTTAGTCAAGTATGAGTTGTATTAATATAAAGTAGAATAATCTATTCAAATTTCTCTATAGTGTGATGAGATAAGTTTTGGTTTCTCTTGCTACTGGTTGCAGGGTTGTGCTCTGCAACCAACCGGAAATATTCATTATTTTAATTACTGCTGGTTAGAACTACTGTAACTTTCCGTCGGGGCTGAAACATTGCGTTGGTCCTTTCTGAACATTTTCGCAATATTTAGTTTTCGAAAGAATTACTCCCGATTTATAATATACTTTTTCAATGCCGTCTAGTTGTCCTGTTTTATAAGGAATTTCAGATCGTAGTTGTCCTGTTTTATAATAAGATTTAGACCAACCATCTTTTTTGCCGTCTTTAAAAGAAGTTTCGGACTGCAATACTCCCGATTTGAAGTAAATTTTAACAATTCCGTTTATGATATTATTTTTATAGTGAATTTCAGATTTAAGTTGGCCCGTTTGGTAATAAAATTTTGAAAGCCCATCCTTTATGCCGTTTTTATATGAAGTTTCTTCTGTCAGAATTCCTTTAATGGGATCGTATTTTTTCATTACCCCGTCAATTTTATTGTTATTATAGTTCATTTCTTTGATTAATAATCCGGTTTCTATATCATATTCTTTTGTGATGCCATGCAGTTTAGCATTTTTATAATGCTGTTCCAGAAATAAATTGTCACCGGAGATTTTTTTACTATAACCATCTAAAATATCTGATTTATACATACTTGATCTTCTTAGTTT
>JAGHBC010000065.1 GCA_021161185.1 Fidelibacterota bacterium | reverse complement strand
TTATAATGCACTGATTGTTTGATGTCGAGCTGTGACACTTTCGAATATTTTGACCAAAGAATTTTAATTATAAAGAAATATGAGCAAGTCTGAAAATATTCAAACTAATAAGCCTTAATTAGAAAAGATCCAACATAACAGTCATAATTAATTTGACAGTAATCTGTGATAATCCGTCTAATTTGTGTCATCTGTGTTCTATTTACATTTTCTAAGAGTAAAAATAATTATGGTTAAAAGATTGCTGATTAATACCGGAATTTTTTCTTCCATATCTGTGTTTTACTGAGTTCCAAAGCCAATGAATGAATCAGGTCCACCCGGATTTTTGCTATTCATCAATTTAGCTTTCTTTTACAGATACAATAGTTCTCTCTTTTGTAAAGAACTTCAGAATAATCAAACCCGCCAGAATAAAGCCGATAGATGTAAATTGGGCGCTGCTTAATCCGAGGGCAACTTTGGGGTTGACCCGAATAAATTCAAGGAAGAAACGTTCGGTGCCGGCAAAAATAAAATACAATGCGAAAGTCGTTCCCACCCGTTTTGTTCGCGGGCGAATAAGTTTTACCAAAATAAAAAATAGCGTTACATTGATCAAAGTCTCATATAATTGTGTCGGATGAACCGGATAATTAGCCGGCGGTGAAGCATGGGGAAAAGTTACTCCCCACGGCAAATTACAGGCTTTGCCATGGCAGCACCCCGCGAAAAAACACCCAATCCGTCCAATACCCTGCCCTAATAGTACTATTGGGGCAATAATATCCAGATATTCGCCGAGCGGTTTTTTCGATTTTAGAATTACTATGACCACTGCCACGGTTCCGCCGACTAAGCCTCCATGGAAAACGAGCCCAGCTCCGGAAAATATCATTCCCATCGGATCTATAAGAACATCCTGAAAATATTCAATCAGGTAAAATAATTTTGCTCCCAGAATACCGCCTATGGCGCCCCAAAAGATAATATTGCTGGCAATATCCGGATGATCGCCGCGCTTGGTAATTTCATGTTTTAATATAAAATAGCAGACCAAAAATGCCGTTGCCATCATAAATCCATAGGTATAGATAGTCAAAGGTCCAAGGTGTAATAGTTCAGGATGCATAATCACTCCTTTTATATCAGTTGGTTTTAAACATATTAATATGCAAAATAGTTTTTATCGATCGTTTCGGAACATGCAGCACCAAATTTTTATCTTTCCAGTAGCGAATGCTGTCACCTGCGGTTTCAACAATCGGCTTCTCGGCAGGATATCCTAATGCAATCACTGAATCAATACTATATTGTTCTGGAATCCGGTATATTTTACGAATCGATTCCCGATCTACCGACGCTAACCAACAGCTTCCGATCCCTTTGGACAGAGCTGCCAGCATAAAGTTCTCAATTGCCGCACCGGCATCATGATTAGACCATTTTTTACCAATTTGATCATTTATCAAAACAATCAAATATGCGACCGGTCTGTTATTCTCCAGCGGATCGCCGGCAGGTTGAATGTAAGCCGCCCACTTTAGTAACGGAAATATTGCTTCAACCTGTTTTCGGTCTGTTACTAAAATATATTCCAATGGCTGAAGATTTGCTGCGGAAGGCGCTAAACGTGCGGCGTCAACACAATCAACCAGTTCTATCTCCGGAATCGGATCCTGTTTAAATTGCCGGATAGACCGTCGGGATTTGATAAGATTGATGAATTTCATTGTTTACGATAGCTGTAAGATTTTGAAACGACCTAAATTTCATTGCTTGTTAATTTATAACAAATTTTACTTCGTTTTAATACATTAACAGTACTCAATATTTACTCTCATTTTTCTTTAGATGCTAATTTTTCAGCGAGATAGACAGTATTTGCAATTAACATAGAAATTGTCATCGGTCCGACACCTCCAGGAACCGGAGTAATAGCCGAAACAATATCTTTGACGTCGTCATATTTTACATCACCTACCAACCGATAGCCTCTTTTTGCGGCAGGATCATCAATTCTGTTAACCCCCACATCAATGACAACCGCACCCTCTTTGACATATTTGCGGTCAACGAATTCCGGACGTCCAATAGCGGCGATAAGAATATCCGCCTGCCTGGCAATTGCCGACAAGTCTTTTGTTTTAGAATGACAAACCGTAACAGTAGCGTCACCGAGTTCGCGTTTCTGCATCAGCAGATTTGCAACGGGTTTTCCGACGATATTACTTCTTCCGATAACAACAACATGCTTCCCGCCTGGATCAATATCTGAATATTTCAGCAGCATACGGATACCGTTTGGGGTACAGGGCAAAGGTCCATCCACCCCGAGTACCATTTTGCCCAAGCTAACCGGATGGAGTCCGTCGGCATCTTTAGCGGGGTCGATAGCGAGTATAATCTTCATCTCATCAAGATGAGATGGAAGCGGCAACTGCACCAGTATACCGTGGAATTTTGGATTACTATTTAAATTGTTTATGAGATTTAAAACCGTTTTCTCATCGGTTTCAGCAAACAAACGAAATGTTTCAGAGTACAAATTCATGTTTTCAAAGGCGCGCGCCTTCATACCGACATAGACCTTTGAAGCCGGGTCCTCACCGATGAGAACAACGGCTAAACCTGGGACAATACCCTGCGCCGCCAACTGATCAATGCGCGGTTTTAGCGAATCACGCACTTTCTCGGATATTAACTTACCGTCAATAATTTTCGGATTACTCATTTGGCATAACTCACACTTCGATGTTCCCGAACAACGACAACTTTTACCTGACCGGGATAGTTCAAATCGTTCTGAATTTGAGCGGCAATTTCATCAGAAAGATTATCGGCTTCTATATCACTAACAATTTCATTCTCAACGATTACACGAACTTCACGACCAGCCTGGATTGCGTATGTCTTTGATACTCCGTCAAAGGAATTGGCAATCTCTTCTAATTTTGACAACCGTTGAATATATGACTCAAGTGTATCACCTCTCGCTCCTCTTCGTGAGCCACTGATTTGATCGGCAGCTTGGACAATCACTGAAATCGGATGGGTAGCTTCGATCTCTTCATGATGTGCTCCAATTGCATTTATCACAATCTCTTTTTCTTTGAATTTTCTGGCCAGATTAACACCAATTAAAGCGTGAGTGCCTGTGATGTTACGGTCTATTGCTTTACCAATATCGTGTAACAACCCGGCGCGTTTTGCGATTTCCCCATTTAAGCCCAGTTCAGCTGCCATTAAACCGGATAACCACGCTACTTCTATAGAATGTTTCAACACATTCTGCCCATAAGAAGTTCGGTACTTCAGTTTACCAAGAATTTTCATTAATTCCGGCTGAAGGGGTGATAAATTTACTTCATCGATAGCCTCTTCGGCAGCACGCATAATAGATTCATTAACTTCGCTTGTCGCTTTCTTAATCATTTCTTCGATTCTGGCAGGATGGATTCGACCATCTATTACCAGTTTTTCAAGCGCCAATCTGGCAATCTCTCGCCGGATAGGATCAAATCCCGAAAGCACAACTGCCTCCGGTGTATCATCTACAATAATCTCAACTCCGGTTAAAGATTCAAAATGACGAATATTTCGTCCTTCACGACCAATAATACGCCCCTTCATATTGTCGTTCGGCAGATTAACAACAGAAACTGTAGTCTCTGCCGTGTGATCTGCCGCTGAACGTTGTATAGCTGATACAATAATCCTTTTCGATTCCCGGGATGCTTCAGCAATAGCTGTATCGCGAATCTCTTTGACTTTTTTGGCGATGCCTGATTTAGCGCTTTCCATCAGATTGTTCATTAGGATATCCCGAGCTTCTTTGCGGGACAATCCGGCAATACGTTCAAGACGATCATTCTGCTTTTCGATAATTTCCTGGATTTCGGATTCCTTATGACTAAGATGCTGTTGTTGCTTTTTCAGGTCATAGATTTTTTTATCCAGTTCTTCATTTTTTTTCTCAGCAACTTCCATTTTACGTTCAATATAAAATTCACGTTTCGCAAGCTTTTTCTCGGTCTCCCGGATCTCCGCCATTTTATTACGAAATCCATCTTCTGCCCGGTGTTTGATTTTTAAGGCTTCATCTTTCGCTTCAAGGCGGCTTTCCCGTAAAAGATTATCAGCCTCTTGCTTGGCTTTCTGGATTAATTCCGAAACCGTTGCCTGGGTTCGTCTCAACTTTTGAACATAGATATAAAGCGCCATGGCTGCGCCCAACGCTGCTCCTATGATTCCGATTACTATATTTATTACCGACATATCCGCTCCTACATTTTAAAGACTCACAACCTTGTAAAGTCATTGAGCTTTAACCGGAAAAATGGCACCAAACTTTAATGCGATTTATAAAAGATGGATTATTTATCTTCGTTCAGTTTTTCGTCTATAAGATCGATAAGAAATAAGGTTTTCTCATCAACTTTATCAACAACTTCCTCTTTATCTTTTTTACTGCTAAACAACTCATCAGTGATATTCATAGCAGCTAATATAGCAATTCGTAACGGCGACTGAACGGTTGCCAGTGAGTTCTCTACCTCTTCCATTTTTTCATTCACGAAATTGGCGACACTGACAATATATGCCGGATCAGCCTTGGCCTTAACGCTATATTCCTGACCATATATCGTTACGCGAACTAAATTATTGTTTTGTTCTTCCATCTTCTAACTTATTTTAATGAACTATCCGGTTAAAGCGATTGAAAGGTTAAAAATCTTTTAAAACTTCCAACATCCCTTCAATCTTCATTTTTAATTGTTGTCTCTTTTTTTGATCTAACATTTTTTCGAGTGATGTACCCTCGTCCAATTCTGTTTTTATTTTTCTATTCTCCTCTTGAAGTTTTGTTACAAGAGCAAGAAGGTCTCTGATTTTTTCCTCTAATATATTTAAATTTAATAAATTCATATCCTAATGCGCTACCTCAGCCGGGCTCCCAGTTCATCTTCCAGGATTTTATGAATCGTTACCATAATATCATCAACTTCCGCATCTTGTAAGGTCCTATCGGCAGCCTGAAACACTAAATTAAATGTAAGACTTTTTTTCCTTTTGTCAATATTTTTTCTTTGATAAAGGTCATAGAATTTTACTTCTCGAAGATATACTCCACCCTTGTTACAAACCAGCTTCTCAACATCGGCTACTTTTACTTTAAGATCTACGAGGATAGAAATATCTCGTTGAATACCTGGAAATACCGGTAATTCCTTATACTGCTTGTCAGTTTTTGTATTTTGCAGCAAATTAGAAATATCGCCCTCTAAAACGAAGACCGGATTTTCAATACTCCATTTTTTTAATAAATAATTTTGACTGACTTGACCAAAATAAGCCAATTGCGTCTCGTTAATATCAGCCATAATCAACCGATCAAAATGCGGATGCTGTTCGGATTTATAACTAACCTCTCTGACCCCAAATTGTGTCGCAATATCCTGAATAATGCCTTTTAAAATAAATAAATCAGCTTTTCTTCGTTCATATCCCCAGTATTTATCTTCGATGTATCCGGAAAGCAATATCGCAAACTTCTGAAACTCCTGCGCGTGGGTTTCCGATTCCGGATTATAATGCTGAACAAAGCCAAATTCGAACAGTGGTAAATCAGTATTCTGGCGATTGAGATTGCGTTTTGCTGTCTGCAGCAATCCCGGGATTAATGTCGTGCGTAAATAAGCCATATCCTGACTGAGTGGATTTTTCACTTTTACAGGCACGAAATTCTGTATCCCAAACTCCGTAAATTCTTTGTTGACGAGTGAATTATTATAGACTTCATACAACCCATAATTCGCAATTCGGGTTCTTAACTTTTCTATCAGTTCGTAATCGCCGGCAGCTCCGAAATCAGGATGAATTCCCATAGATTTTGCATTCGGAACAATATGCATTCCATAAATCCGCACAATCTCTTCTATCATGTCAATTTCACGTTCGAGATCCGGCCGCCATGAGGGTGCTATAATTGTTATAGACTCATCGTCGCGGTTCGTTATCACACATCCTAACCGAATAAATTTTTCTGCTACCCAATTCGGTTCAAAGGCAATTCCCAATATCGAATTTACCCTTTTAAAACGAACTGTGATCTCAGGCTGAACGATTTTTCGCGGGTAACGGTCAATTACTCCCTGACAGACCGAGCCGCCGGCTAGTCGGACAACCAGATCGCTTAACCTGTTGATCGCATATATAACAGCTTCCGGATCTGCACCACGTTCGAAGCGATAAGATGCGTCGGTTTGCAACCCCAAATATTTCGATCCTTTGCGAATTGTCGCCGGATCAAAATAAGCGCTCTCAATCAGGATATCTGTTGTATCATCCTTAATCTCCGAATTGGCTAATCCCATAATTCCGGCAATCGCTACCGGTTTTTTAGCATCACAAATCAGCAATACGTCTTTGGTCAATTCACGGCGGACACCATCCAAAGTCTCTACTTCCTCGCCATCAAAGGCACTGCGAACAACAATTTTCTTACCATCAATCATTCGATAGTCAAAAGTATGCAAAGGATGACCGGTTTCGAGTAAGACAAAATTCGCCGCATCGACGACATTATTGATCGACCGTAATCCAACGCTGGTTAGGAATTTGACTAACCACTCCGGCGAAGGCCCAACCTTTACACCGCAAATAACACGAGCAGCATAGCGTGGACAACCTGTGGTATTTACAATCTCCACATCAACATAATTCCGGACAGGCTCATCAGATTCCGTAAACTCAATTTCAGGAATGCGCAGATCTTTTCCCGTCAACAACGTGATATCTCGTGCCACACCGATATGAGAAGCACAATCCGGGCGGTTAGAAGTTAAATCGATATCGAAGCTGACCCCATTTGCCGATAAATAATCTCTCAATTCCGTTCCGACAGGAGCATTTTCATCGAGGACCATAATACCTTCATGATTGTCGGATAAACCCAACTCATCTTCAGCACAAAGCATTCCCCGGGATTCAACACCCCGGATTTTGATCGGCTTAAGAGTTATCCCACCGGGTAGGGTCGTCCCAACTTTTGCCAGGGGAACTTTTTGCCCGACTTTAACATTGGGAGCCCCACAAACAACATCCATTTCATCGGTTCCGGTAGATACACGGCAAATCCGTAAGCGATCGGCATTGGGATGCGGAGTTATTTCTTTAATTTCAGATATTATCACATCGCCAATTTTATCGGCAGGATTCTTTATAATAGTCGCTTCGAGACCAAGAAAAGTCAATTTCTCTTCAAGCTCTTCAGGGCTAAAAGGAATTTCAGTGTACTGTTTTAACCATTTGGTGTTTACTATCATCGTTCAACCGTAAAATATTTCTTTAAGACCTGACAAATACCTATTTGAAAGCTATAAAATCAATTAAAACTGTTTGAGGAATCGAACATCTCCTTCAAACAGAAGACGTATATCATTGATTCCATATTTTAATAAAGTAATCCGGTCGGGTCCCATTCCAAAAGCATATCCCGTATATCTCTCCGAATCGATACCACAGGCTTCCAGAACATTTGGATCAACCATTCCGCAACCCATGATTTCCAGCCAACCGGCGTGTTTACATAAGCGGCAGCCTTTGCCGCCACAGATAAAGCAGGAGACGTCAACTTCGGCGCTGGGTTCTGTAAATGGAAAATAACTGGGGCGAAAGCGAATCTGGACATCTTTACCAAAAAACTTCTTGGTAAATACTTCGATGGTCATTTTTAGTTCCGCAAAGCTAACGTTTTCATCAACATACAAACCTTCAACCTGATGAAAAACACAGTAACTGCGGGAATTTATCGCTTCGTTACGGAACACTCTTCCCGGAGCCAGGATACGAATCGGAGGTTTCTTTTTCAACATCGTTCGAATCTGGATAGGTGAAGTATGTGTCCGTAGTAAAATATCATCTTCAATAAAAAAGGTATCCTGCATATCCCGGGCGGGATGGTTGTCGGGAAAATTCAGAGCCTGAAAATTATTAAAATCAGTTTCAATTTCAGGACCAAATTCAATCCCAAATCCCATCTCACGGAATATATCGCAGATTCGGTTCATGGTTTTGGTAACCGGATGAAGATTACCACGATTAAAGGGCATTCCCGGTAAAGTGTAGTCAAATTCCTCATCCTGACTGGAATTTGCCATTAACCGTTCTCTCAATTGACCGACCGCTTCTTCCGCCTCTTTTTTCAGGATATTAAGATTTCTCCCAACTTCCCGTTTCAGATCGGCGTCCAAGGAACCAAAATCCCGGAACAGAGCTGGAATCAGCCCCTTCTTTCCGACATATTTCAGCCGAAATTCCTCTACTGAATTAAAAGTATTATTGACTTTCGCAAGGTCAGCTTTTAACCAATTTTGAACCTCTTTGACACGCTCCGGGAGGTTCATGGTTTATGCCTTTGCCATTTCAACCAGTTTTGCAAATCCTTCCGGATCTTTTACTGCAATTTCCGCGAGGGCTTTTCGATCTAACTTGATGCCTTTAACCTTCAAGCCGTGAATAAACTGGCTATATGAAAGATCATACGAACGAGTGGCGGCATTTATACGGGCAATCCATAATTGTCTGAAACTCCGCTTCTTTACCCGTCGATCACGGTAGGCATACTGAAGGGCTTTTTCAATGGCGTCCTTGGCATTTACGTATAGCTTACTTCGAGAGCCCCGATAGCCCTTAGCCATCTTAATCAGTTTACGATGTTTTCTATGATGTGGTACTGAACTATTTGCTCTGGGCATTTTCCACTCCTAACTTTGAATCATTTTCTTAATTCTACTTTCATCGGCAGCAGCTACAATGCCTGATTGTCCTAAGTTCCGTTTCCTTTTGGGAGACTTTTTAGTCAGAATATGGGAAAAATAGGCTTTATTGCGTTTAACCTTCCCGGCGCCGGTCAGCTTAAACCGTTTTGCTGCAGATCGTCTTGTTTTCATTTTTGGCATAGTGTTCTTTTCTCCTATCTTGCAGTCAGAAAAGTTATAATTGTACGCCCTTCGGAGGAGGGCGCCTTGTCAACTTCACTAATATCGGAAACTAATCCAATAATTTTGTTAACTAATTCCATTCCGACTTCTTTATGAGCCAATTCTCTGCCCCGAAACATTAAAGTAATTTTTACCTTGTATCCGTCAGAAAGAAATTTACGGATATGGTTAATTTTCATATTTAAATCATGTTCTCCAATATGGGGGCGAAACCGGACTTCTTTCAATTTCACCACATGCTGCTTTTTCTTACTATCTCTGTCTTTCATTTGCAGCTGATATCTATATTTACCAAAATCCATAATTTTGCAGACCGGTGGATCTGCTGTAGGCGCAATTTCAACGAGATCCAAATTGTGTTCTTCGGCAATTCGCAAAGCTTCTTGGGGACTTATAATTCCTAACATCCTACCCTTGGGATCAATCAATCGTACAGATTGCGCCTTGATTTGTTCATTAATGCGTAGCTTTTTTTCTATGATTTATTCTCCTCTACTGTTATTAATATCATTTTGCAACAATGTTACCGCTTCAGCCCAGCTGTAAACGCCTTTAGCTCCGCTTTTTCTCCGTCTGATCGAAACTGTTTTGCCAAGCGCTTCCCGTTCACCAATAATGAACATAAATGGAATTTTCATTAATTCAGCTTGTCGGATCTTGGCACCCATTGTCTCGTTTTTGTTATTCAATTCGGCGCGAATAGAACGGCTCAACAACAATTGTAAAAATTCGGCAGCAACATCGTTCTGTTTTTCCGATATGGGAATGACGGCAGCCTGTACGGGAGCAAGCCATACCGGAAAATCGCCCACGGTATTCTCAATAAGTACGCCTACAAAACGTTCCAAAGAACCCATAATGGCTCTGTGTATCATATAAGGTCGCTTTTTTTCATTATTGCTGGAAATATACTCCATTTTAAATCTTTCGGAAAGATTAAAATCAAACTGTATGGTCGTACATTGCCAACTCCGATTCAGGGCATCCTTTATTTTTATATCAATTTTCGGCCCGTAAAAAGCGCCGCCGCCTTCATCAATCGAATATTCAACAGCCAACTTCTCAAGAGCCTTCTCAAGCGAAGCCGTAGCCTCTTCCCACATGGCTGTTTCACCAACATATTTTTCTTTTGGCTTGGTAGATACATATATTTCAAACTCACTAAATCCAAAAGACCGTATAAAATCGAAAGAGAACTGAACAAGTTTTTCGATTTCTCCATCCAACTGTTCCGGAGTACAGATAATGTGGGCATCATCCTGGGTAAAACCACGCACCCGCATTAATCCATGCAACACGCCGGACAATTCGTAACGATAAACCGTACCTAACTCGGCATATTTTATCGGAAGGTCGCGGTAACTGCGAGTCTTAGCTTTGTAAATCTGAATATGAAAAGGACAATTCATCGGTTTAATGAAATATTCATCCCCATCGATTTTCATGGAATCAAACATTGACTCGCGATAAAATCCAAGATGACCACTGGTCTCCCACAAATTGGATTTACCAATATGGGGCGTCTGAACCAACTGATAGCCACGTTTTAAATGTTCATCAATCCAGTAATCCTTGATAGTTTTTAGAAGAGTCGCACCCCGTGGATGCCAAAGAACCAGACCGGGACCAACCTGTTCATTAATTTCAAACAGTTCCAGAGTCTTGCCTAATTTTCGATGATCACGGCGCTTAGCCTCTTCTAAAAAGTTCAGATATTTTTTCAGGTCCTTGCTGGTAGGAAACGATGTTCCATAAATACGGGTTAGCATCTTGTTTTGCGAATTACCACGCCAGTAAGCGCCGGCGGTGTTCAGCAGTTTAAACGCCTTAATCTTGCCGGTTGAGGGAATGTGAGGTCCGCGACAGAGATCGGTAAAATCACCCTGTGTATAAACGGACAGTCTTTCTTCTTGATCTAACGATTCGATGATTTCAACTTTATAGGTCTCACCCATATTGGAAAACATCTTAATCAGTTCATCCCTTGTAAATTCCCGGCGTGTAACCGGCAGATCCTGTTCAACAATCTCAGACATACGCTTTTCGATTTTTTCCAAATCATCTTCGGTAAAGGGAACTTCAATATCGAAATCGTAATAGAACCGGTTTTCAATAGCGGGCCCGATTGTCACCTTGGCATCGGGGAATAGCTGTTTTACAGCCTGAGCCATAATATGTGAAGTGCTATGAAGTAATATTTTATGGGCTTCCGGTGACTTGTAAGTTACAATCTCCAGGCTACAATCCTCAATAAAGCGAAAACTCAGGTCAACTAATTGACCATTGACTTTGGCGGCAAGAGAGTTCTGATAAAGCCCTTCACTTATGGATTTAGCGATATCACCGACGTTAGTGCCCGGATCGACAGATTTCTCTGTACCGTCAGGCAGCGTGATTATTATCTTCTGTACTGGGCTCAAATTTATTTTCCCTTTCTCTCTTTTTCGTCAAAATGACCTCTGATATTTAATTGAGGCGTTCCCATAATCTGTGGGCGATACTGGACTCGAACCAGTGACTTCTTGCATGTCAAGCAAGCACTCTAACCACCTGAGCTAATCGCCCAAAATAACTTCTTCTCTAAAATAACAAAAACGATAATCCTCTAAAAACAACTCAACTGTGACTTTCCCGACAGATCGGGACAAGCACTCTAACCACCGGAGCTAATCGCCCAAAATAACTTCTTCTCTAAAATAACAAAAACGATAATCCTCTAAAAACAACTCAACTGTGACTTCCCC
>JAGHBC010000124.1 GCA_021161185.1 Fidelibacterota bacterium | reverse complement strand
CTGATCTCCATAGAATCGCACCCGGGGTTTATAGCGGGTCATTTTGCGAAACTTAGTGTCAGTGTAAAATCGCATATCCGGCGTATCAAAGTATAGATTGTTTACAACATAACCCTTTTGACCGACGGGTGTATTTGGATCCTGGACACAAATGTTGTGAATATAATCCCGGATTTTGGCGGCAGTCATTTCAGACACTGTATATTTGAGCTCGTACCTGCGGAATTCAGTATTATCTTTCATTACAACCTGTCAAATCTCTAATTTACCGGGAGAACAAATGCCGATGTCCCCAGCGCATACTGAAGTTCAATATATGCATGCATAAGATTACATCGCTTTTTTGCCAGCAATGTTTGCGTATCAATAATCGTTAACTCCATTTCCAGAACTTCATCGGGTAATAGTGTGTTGTACATGCGAGCCTGTTCAACAACATTAGTAGCTTCTGATATAAGTTTCTCTGCATCGCGCTGGAAATTATTCCAATCCAAAAACAAATCCCGGTATGTTGCATAGGCTGTGCTTACCTCATCGCTAATCGTTTCGTAGAGCGCATCATATTCCAGCTCTTTCTTCTTGACGGCCAATTCCGTCGCCTGGCGGTTGCCTCGGTTCCAATCCAATAAAGGCAGATCAATTCCCATCATCAGTTCAACCCAATCAGCCCGTCCCTCCCGCTCGGCATGGTAGTTGACTTCAAGAAAATCAAGCCCCGGTAAAACTTTATAGCGCTCAAATTTCTTCTGATAGTTGGCTAATTCGATACGCCGCTTTACCAGTTCAACCTCGGGGCGATTTTCCAGAGCAATCGTGATCAAATCCGTCAGCTCAGCGGAAATTTCCGGCACCGCGGAAGCCATGATTCGCACATTCATATCGACACCGGTATCCTTGGACAATTTATAACGCGCCTGTATCCGCTTTTGCTTAGCGCGGGCATAATCATTTTTAGATTCAGCATGCCGCATTTTAGCTTTTGTAAAATACACAACCGAACGTTCTCCGATACCGACCATGTTCTCAATAATACCGATGCGCCGATCTTCAAGAGCTACCCGTTTTGAGGTCAAGTCCAACAGTTGGTCGTACATAATTACGTTGGCAACATCCCGACGAACCCGGGCGATTAGTGTTTGATGATAGCGTTCTTTATCAACCTTCTTATCCCAGAGTAAGACCGCTGATTCCTGCCGCTCCTTTTGCAGTTCTCCCGGTTGTGGTATGGAAAATCGCAGACCTATCTGCTGCTCCTGGTATTTTTTTTCGTGATGAGAGAGTGAAATGTCCCGAAAGCGTAATTCCGGATTAGCGAGCCTGCCGCTTGACTGGTAACGATATTCGGCAATATCAATATTAGTTTGTAAAGAGCGTAATTTTCGGCTGCGTTGCAAGGCTCTGGTGATCAGCTGCTCTTCTGTTAAAATTGGTAAATGTTCTTGTTCCTGACGTTGCTGATTATCGATATTGGAACGCAGTTCCGCTGGTGGTGATTCCTGTGCCTGAAGCGTGAGAGAAATTACCCAAAACAGAAATAGTATAACAGCAGGTTTGTAATGTCTCGATACCATCTTTACAGTCCCTCGGTATCCAGATAACAGAATTGAGGTGTTTCTGAATCATTGTCAAATACGATTAGCATCCGCTTGTTCTCTAAAAAACACAATCCCTCCGGCTTAACACCTGGAAAGGTTACGCAACGCCGGTAATCCGGCGGACAATCCGGAAAGTTAGTTATACAATAGAGGGCCCCTATCTGCTCTTCAGGCTTTACATTCGGTATAGTTGACAGAATCCAGAGCTGTTTCTGACTGTCAATGGCCATGTCAGAAATACCACCGGGTTGGTGACGGTCTGTCTGTAATGGTATCTTTGCCCAGAGTTTGAGTTGATTGGCAAACAGACATCCGGTTTGAAAAAGTTTTTCAGGATCGTTGAGTTCCCAGATCAGAGCGCCCCGATCGGAAAGTGGTTCCTTAAGACCAATATAGAGAACGTCGTCCGAATAGGCAATCCCTTCGATATTAATTTCCGCCCTGCCGTCAGATTCATTACAATCCAGCCCCAGTTCAATGAGCTGGCTTGGACGGTAATCTTTCTCTAACCGGGATAGCAAATCCACTTTTGACAAGAGTTGCGCGCCACTCTCTGTTACCTGGATCTTGAGCAGTTGTTCTCGGCTGACAGGTCGTTTCCCGCGCCGGCTGATGTTTTGCGATGATACGAGATAGTATTGATTGTCAGATACCGGGGTTATTGCTTCCAGATCGTTAACAGAAGTAATACCGGCAATGGGCAGAGGCAGAGAGTCGATATTGCCATCGCCATCCATTAAAAATAACCAGGGAGCGTGCTCGGACGGTGTGTTTTCCAGCCCTGTGTCATCGCTGATAATGAGGTATTTCCGATTGTCCGCCAACCGGCAGACGCCTGATGGTTCACAACGAGTGCGGGCTCTTAACGTTGCCGGAATATGAATCTCACGGAGCAAAGAAGCCGGATTCACAGCATTCTCTTTATTATCAACGTCATATTTTGACGTTCTGTTTTGAAAGCGGACATAAACCATTTCGCCAGGAATCAGGGGATGATTTTGAGGCAATTCGACATCTACTTTTCGCGCCCAGAATATCCGGTCTTGCAACGAAAGGCGCTCATCAGCCAGACTGATACCGGGATGCAGAAAGCTTACCCGACCGGAAATGGTATCATGGGGTTGTTGATTGGAGTAGATCCGGACAGACGACCCAATCTGCGGCTGGATGGTTGACTTCTCAGGAATATAAACAGTAAGGCTTTTCGGTCGGCTCTCCTCTATCGTCAATAAGGGAACAAATTTCTGTGCGATATCACCGGTACTGATATTTAATTCGGTGACGTAGCCATCACAGGGAGAAATCATTGTACGCAGGTTAATACGGTGCTCGGTAAGAGCTATTTGACGCCGGATTTCCTCGGCGTGTTCCAACCGTTCCATCAACATAGCGCGACTCATACCGTCCAATTCTTTCTGTCCCAATAATTTATTTTGCTGTTGGCGTAGGACTTCGATTTTACCGATACCGGATTCATCGATATGGCTCTGGTGTTGCAAATAGGCCTTCAGTGCATTCCGCCGGATAATCAGTTCGGCCAGATCAGAATTATAACCGAGTCCGGCTTGTTCGGCGTTTTGCAGGCGGGTAATGAGAGCATTTACACTCTCCAATTCCACACTTTTTGATTCAATTAGTGAAATACGATCAATCAATTCCATGGCCTCATTGTCCATCTGCATCTTAAGACGCTGTAACTCGAGGAAATATTGATTGTGCTGCATGTCGGCCAGGTTTTCAATCTGGGTCAGTTCACTACGCAGATAGGAAAGCTGTGTTTTTAAATCGGATATGTCCAGAATAGCCAGCACCTGACCGGACCGGACCCGGTCACCAACCTGAACCAGAAGACTATGCACCCGACCCGGCTCCTGGCTGCTAATCAGGTGGGTTTTACGATCCACAATTCCAATATATTTCTTGTCGATATGCCAGTTGAAATAGAGAAAAGCAGCAGTAAGAAAAGCGGCAATCCACAGACACGTAAACCAATTGAAAATACGGTTTTGTTTCATATCCATTTACACCTCGACTGTCGCTTCTTGGTTGGTATAACTAAGCCCGCGAATTCCTTCGATCTTTTCCAACTCAGAAATCAGAAGCTGGTTGTCCTGGGATTTTTTCAATTTTACCTGATATGCATAGTCGTAGTAATCACCCTGGGCCACATCACGCATGGTAATCAGGGCGAAATGCCGGGTTAACTGCTTTAGAATTATTGTTGCATTATGTATGGTTTCCGAACCGGCCGGAACCTGAAAGCGCAGCAATCCGTCATGCTTACGGCGACTTCCGAAGGGTGAAAGATAAAGCGCCAGTGCCGCCAGACAAAAGACCAGTGCCCCAATAATTGCAGTAGTAAAACTCTGGACACCCGCTGCAACACCGATCCCCAGTGAGGCAAAGATAAAAATCAGATCACGCGGATCCCGCAGATTAGTTCGGAACCGTATAATGGCTAATGAACCGACTATTCCGATTCCACGTGCTATATTATCGCCAATGGAAATCATCAGCAGACATGAAACTATGCTGCCCAGGATCATACTTTGCACCAGACCACGCGAATAGGAAAGACCACGGAAAGTGAATTCATAGATAAAAGCAATAATTGTGGATAAGACAAAGGCCAGTGTAAATGATAGCAGAGAGATTTGCCATTCTATCTGTTCAAAACCATAGCTTAAAAGTGTTTGCATGTTTCCCTTTCATTTGGAAATTGATCGCTTAGATTCGTCGGATAAATTTCGTTAGCATTATCCTTTAATAAAAGGATGATTTTACTCATATTGAGCAAACTGCTTCAGTAAAATTTCCGCCGTCCATTTGGCTGCCATTCCGACGACCTCAGGACATTTTCCATCAGCACTTTCTCTGACTTTCTTACAGATAACACTTCCATGTTCTTCTTCAAAGCGTTTATGCACTTTATGAATCAGTTCATGTGATAATGAATTGTCGCCGAATCTCTCTGTTCCGCACAGCCATCCGATAACCATACCGGAACCGGTAAATGCTCCGCAATTTGCCATTTTTGTCGGAGTCGCACCACCATCCAGACAGCTTGCGGTTCTGAATAAGCCTTTATCTGCCGGGAGAAAATCAATGGCATCCTGCAGAGCGGCCACTGTACACCGCGCACAACCCTTGTGTTTATCTTCATACAGATAACCCAGATCATATGCTTTTTGAATAATTTCTTGCCCTTTGCTCCCAATATCAAAGCAGTCCTTTTCGTCTAAAACCTTAAATTTTGTCCTGTTTTTTGACGCTGCTGCAACATTTTTCACATTCAACGCGCCAGCCATCACTAAAAGACTTGCAGACTGCAGGAACTTACGCCGTGTTACTTCATATTTCTCCTTCATACCCTATATTCCTTTTATTAATGACCTGCGATCATACCCCGCATTTTTTATCTCCGGACAGGATTGATCAATTCTTTTTTTCATACGCGCCCAAATCAGGGATTTGATCTTTTTCAAGAACGACATTATTCAAATCTGAACCGTACCCCAAAAACACCCCTCCGTCAACAGCAGGGCTTTCTGAGCTTAGTCGATAATCACCTTTATCGATATCTTTGAAAAGCGGGTCGGCAATCATCTCACCTGTTCCAAGAGGTTTCCCGCAAGGATCATCGGTACTTCCGTCAGCACTGAAATAAAGGTTATTCTCATGTATTACCTGATCGTAATTACCGACATCGTAAGGTGCAGTCACCAACACTTGTACCCCATTGGCAACAACAAAGATATTGTTTTTTACAGTGAAGTTTTCTTTTCGCATGGTGAACACTGTATTGACAGCCCCATTGAGTGAGGGTTTTGTACGGATAACCGTATTGTTTTCTATTTTAGAGTTATTTCCTCCCCAATAGAAAATAAATTGCTGGTAGTCGTCACTTAAATTATAATAAACATCAATATTATCCCCATCCACATTGGTTTCAATTTCTAAGAATCCCATGTTATCAAAGGATTTATTGTGGTGAATTTTGACGTCATGAATTTTGGCGCCAAAGTACCGATCGTCTAATTCAATAAAACCGCCATCTGCACCATAGGCGCCACCAATGTTCACATAATTCGAACAGGTATTATAGGATATTTCGTTGTAAGCATTCCCAATGACAATTCCCAATGGGCCCCAATTGGGTGTCGATAAAAAGCGATTGCAATCCTTGAAAGTGTTGCTGGTTATTAAACTATATTGTCCGGTTATATTAACCCCTATCGGACAATCGGCAAATTCACAATTCTTTATTGTAATATAATCTGCTCCGGTCTGGGTAAAAATAGCGCCAACTTCTAAGACCGATTTGCCATTTTTAGAATTAGCATCCGCACAGTTCAAAAATGACAAACCATCAATAACAATATGGCTACCGCTGATTTGAAACACATTACCATTCAACTTGTTCTGATCCGGATTGCTAAATGAAGGAAGTAAACCTTCACCATAATTACTAATAACAATTGGATTTTCAGAATTACCAGAAGATTTAAATGTTATACCTCCCTGAAAGACTGAATTTTTAGCAAACAGAATACTATCCCCGGGTTGAAAAGTGATATCTTCCAATCTCTTGAGACTTTTCCAGGGTGCATTAATTGAAATTCCGGCATTGGAGTCGTTTCCGGTTTGACTATTTATATAATAGCGGTTTGGATTACTGGTATGAGCACAATTAATACATCCCAGGATCAGGAAGGAAATGACAATCGAATAAAGGATTAATTTTTTCATTTTTACCTTAAGGTGTTAATGTTGATTGCTTATGTGCGCCTATAAAATTTTCATACAACTCGTATCTTCAGTGAATTCATTATTGCCGCCTGGCGCCTCATAAAGCATTTTTTTACATAAAAAAATGCTTAGCTAGGGCACAAGTGTCATCAGCCGTTCGATTTCATCTTCGATTACTTTATCGTTCTTTGGTGCAGCGTATCCCCGGTAATCTTTAGAAAATTTCCAGGTGTACCCGTTGCGTAAGCTGCCATCACCTTCCCAATCCTCATTATAATATTTGGTGCCATATACCGCATACAATACCGTCACCTCATCCCAACTACTGCGACCGATGTTGGGGCCCTGATACCACTCCAATTCAAATGCTCTTCTGACAGGATTATTGCCCGGTGTTGTCGAAGTCAGTGTTTCACCGGTGATCATATCCCCGCCAACATGGGTGGTCACCAATTTTCCAGGCCAATTTTCGAAAACATACTGAGATTGATCCACCAAGCCATGCCGTGAGAGGTTAAAACCGTCATTGTGCAAGCCGCCCATAATGGCCAGTAGTTTGACTTTCTTCTCCACAAGCGAGTATCCTTCCGGATCCTGCAGCAATTCATACAGATTGTTGAGAAATCCGACACTGACAATGGTCACCGAATTATCCGGCTGGTCTTTGAGCAGATACTTGTAGACGTTCACGGCATTCCCGACGATATTGTCCATCGGATCATGAGCCATGTTGTCCACATCAAAATCCCGTTCAACGCTGAAGTAATCAGAGGGATCCGGATCGGCCAAAGGTTTTTGGTAGATGCCGATCGGTAAGTTGCCGTGCCCGTAATAGGTATTGATGGCATCGATCGTAGGCACGCCAGCTGGATGGACTTCGTTATAGCATACTCCCAGCAATTTCACCTTTCCTTCCATCTGCAGTCCATGTAAAACCGCCAGCGCTCCCACATCATCCACATCCAGAGTCATATCTGTTTCATAAATTACCGGTATGCCAACCTCTTTGACATCCTGGCCAGCGATAGTATCAGATTTCGATTCGCTCTCATCACATGCCGGACACAGTAGAAATACTGTTAGAGCAATTCCAAGTAAAATGGTTTTTCCGATTTTCATAATAGACCTCTCATGTTTTATGTTCACTTTTTGTGTATCGAATAATATTACAGTTCAGTCAACGTTATATTCCTGAACCATGCCTCAGTCGGAACGCCACCATGTATTTGAAATCCGATAATTCCCTTTTTCTCAATAGTTTCGTCTTCCTCCGTATAATCAACCGTTTGATAGCCATTTAGCCAGATCTGAATATGGTTGTCCTGGCATTTCACAACCATTTCATTCCATTCATTTTGACGATAGACCTTGACGATCTCTTCCTGATTCGCGGTAACCAGCATCCGGTTGCGGCGCGCCTCATCATAAAGGCTGCCCCAGACTACACCAAAATCCCCGATCGGGCCGCCCGCGTCTGCCTGATAACCA
Organism: Fidelibacterota bacterium; assembly: GCA_021161185.1. Classification (GTDB taxonomy): domain Bacteria; phylum Fidelibacterota; class UBA2242; order UBA2242; family UBA2242; genus DPVY01. The sequence goes on along the minus strand of JAGHBC010000124.1, from coordinate 338 downwards.
CTGACTTCAGGTCCTCCGGGAATACGATGACTTCTAAATTGAATACCAGAGTTGTCACCCGGTCCAACAAGTTTGATTTCAAGTCTTAATTCAAAGTCCCCGTACTCTTTCGTTGTACACAGAAACATATTCTGTGGAATATCTTTTTCCAGTGAGCCGGCGACAATTGATCCGTCTTCAACACGAAACCAGTTCAAATCGCCTTCCCATCCTGCAAGACTTTTACCATCAAATAACGAAACCGTGGCATTAGTCTTGGTCTTATGCTCTCCAGAACAGCCCAACACACAAAATACCAGAGATACTAATAAAATGTTTTTAATTAGCTTAACTAGCAT
>JAGHBC010000101.1 GCA_021161185.1 Fidelibacterota bacterium | reverse complement strand
TTCGCCGTTACAGCAGCCAAAAGCATTTTGACTATCAGACCTATTTTATAGTAGATGAATCCTAATATCTCATGCAGCCGATACTTTTCTATAGTTTTGATGGGACTGCATAGCAACAATTGATTATGGAGCGAACTTATCTCTGTGTATATTAAATACATAGCAATAGTTAAAATTGATAACATTGTTCTCAGACCTTCGAATTTCCTTATCTGAATATCCCGACTTGCAGGCTGTTGCAGAATGATAATTCAAAATGTGGTACAGATTTGTAGATTCTACGTCGGACATATATATTTTCATTAACCACTTGTATAATTAGCATTAACTCGAGATTTGCCCATAAAATCTGACAGTAATTCCGATAATATTGCACAAAAATGATAAATATGGAATGATCTTTCGCTATTAAGTTGAAAAGGACGTTCAGATTATGGGCAATACTTATTAGATTGAACTCACCCTTTACTTGCTCTAACTCTCTTAGACTAAATCGCCTGTCCCGATTTCATCGGGATTGTTTAATTCCGCCTGAGCGGAACAGGCTCTACACTAGTCGCTCGTAACTTCAATCTGGATTGGGCTTCATCGGTTTGCAGTTTGTCATTCATGTTCTCGACTAATATCTCACGGCCATCTCGATAAATTCTCTTCAATTTTGTTTTACTCGATCCTGGCAAGCATTGAACAATCAAAGGACATTCATAATAATCTTCTTCACAATTGTAAATAAAATCAGAGCGCTCAATTTTACGCCCCTTATGCAGAATGGTCTCCATATTTGTCGGTGAACTGTTATATAAAAGAAATAGATGTAAAACTGCAAGCAGATCAAAATAAGTTCAATTTCCTAACCTGGACAAGCCCCCATGAAATTTGCTCCGCATTTCACAGGGCAGGCAGAACCAAAAAGACAAAAATTTTATAAACGCAGAGGCGTAAAAGACACAGAGAATTATTAAATGTATAGCAAAAACATGTATCCAAACCGAAATTGTTGACACATTTAAGACAGATACTTTTTGGAGAAAATTTTCTAATAAACCCCGTGTAATATTTTTCCACTTTTTATTAGCCATTATCCTTGCATTGATTATTACACGGGGTGAATTCACCTTCACATTATTTTTGCTTTTCTTATTACATGGGGTAAACTCTGCGTACCTTTGCGATCTTCGTGTCTCTGCGTTAAAATCTTCTTTACCTCGTGTAATATGCTGTTTTTCTTTCTATCTGTTATATTTTTTTTCATTTATTACACGGGGCAAACCATGTTTGACATTTTTTTACTAAAGTTGAAACATGCCTTTTACCGTCGAGAACTCCAAATTTTCTCTACTCCGTTGGATAGTTCGTATATATATCTAGCTGCTGCTGGATTCCATCAATGACTTATCCAACGAGGTGAACAAAAAAACAAGAATTTGAGAATTAAGAGGCTAAAAAGAGAAAATAACCTTCTTTTAAAAAATCACAGATTTCTCTATTTTATACCGTGTGAAATTTTAACGGACGAATCATTAACATGTTGAAGAAGAAGAGTAGGATAAATGGTCAAAATTATCAATCGCAGTAACATCCTTACCGAAAAAATTAACCCTAAAAGCGCTTTAATCGATACGCTGTCCACTCAGCAGATTGTCGAGTTGATTAATGAAGAAGATGCAACCATTCATTTGGCGATCAGGGAAACTATTCCGGAAATAAGCAAAGCCGTGGACATCGTCGTGAATGCCTTTAAAAACGGTGGTCATTTACGCTATTTCGGCGCCGGAACCAGCGGGCGTCTGGGGATTCTGGATGCGAGTGAGATTCCACCGACATTTTCCGCGCCGAAAGAGCTCGTGCAGGGCATGATTGCCGGCGGGAAAAAAGCCCTGACGGAGGCCGTGGAAGGGGCTGAAGATTATTCTGAAAAGGGCGAAGAAGATTGCAAGGCAATCAACCTGCAGAAAAATGATGTCGTGATGGGCATTGCCACCGGGGGCACGACGCCCTATGTGCACGGAGCGTTAAAATATGCCAAATCCATCGGTTGCAAAACCATCTTTTTTACCTGCACTCCAAAAGAGGGACTGGGTGTGGAAGAAGACGTCGATGTGTTTATTGAAGTATTGGTCGGACCGGAATTAATTACCGGCTCAACTCGCATGAAAGCCGGTACTGCGACGAAAATGGTTTTGAATATGATTACAACCACGGCGATGATCAAGATGGGTAAGGTATATGGTAACTATATGATTGATCACCAGGCGATTAATTCAAAGCTGGTGGATCGCGGAACGCGGATTATTGCGACATTGACCGGTTTGTCTTACGATGAAGCATATCAGGCATTGCTGGCTGCCGATAAGCATGTTAAAGACGCGGTTGTGATGGTGAAAATGAAGGTGTCTCCCGAAAAGGCAAGGGAACTAATCGCCGAGCACAACGGTTTTATTCGATTTGCCTTTGAGGAACCCGCAAAAAAAGTCTGACAAGGCTGTTAATAAAAAGGATGAGCAGCTTTCTAATGAAGTCAATTTGGGAATTACATCGGGGAAACAGACTAAATGTTCTGGGACTCATGTCGGGAACTTCCATGGATGGTCTCGATATTTGTCTGGTGGAAGTCAAGCGGAGCGGTTCTGAGATTGATGCACGCATCGAACACTATGCAAGTTATTTATATCCAATTGATTACAGGGAGCGGTTACTGCAATTGCCGGTGGCGAACACCGCTGAAATATGCCGGATGAATTTTGATATTACCCGGAAATACGGTGATTTTATTCAGCGGTTTTTAGATAAATTTCAACTTTCATCTGATGATTTTCAACTCATTGGGAGCCATGGGCAAACGGTTTGGCACATTCACCGGGATTCGACATTGCAAATTGGCGAAGCTTCCGTTTTAGCTGAGCGTTTTAACGTGCCCATCGTATCGGATTTTCGGGTTCGGGATGTGGCCGCCGGCGGATCCGGGGCGCCTCTGGTACCTTTTATTGATTACCTGCTTTTTAAAAAATACCAGAAAAACCTGCTTGTGCTGAATATTGGTGGTATTGCCAACTTTACCTTAGTTCCTTACAACGCGGTTTCCGTTGATGATATCTATGCTCTGGATACCGGGCCCGGGAACTCACTAATTGATATTGCAGTTCAATTAGCGAGCAAGGGTGAATTGACGTATGATAAAGACGGTGAAATAGCAAAAAAAGGACAGGTAAAGCGAGATATTTTGGAATATTTGTTAGACCATTCCTACATCAAAGCGCCGCTACCCAAATCCACCGGGCGGGAAGTTTTCGGAAAAGATTTAGTAATCGAAGTAATCCGGAAGTTCAACATTGCGAATAATGATTATCCGGATCTGATCGCAACAGTGACGCGGTTTACAGCGGAGTCGATTTTTTTCAACTATCGGCAATTTTTTGAAAAACGCTACCCGCTGGATGAAATCATTGTCAGCGGCGGCGGTGCCGATAATCCGGTTCTGATTAGCTACCTTGCCGAATTGTTTGAAAATGTTCCGATCAACCGGACCGATAAATATGATGTTGGCAGCAAAGAGAAAGAAGCTTTTGCCTTTGCGGTTTTAGCGGCGGTCTCAGTCTGGGGCATCGCCGACAATGTGCCTAAAGTCACCGGAGCAGATCATCCTGTTGTACTTGGTAAAATAACGTTGTAAAGGAGATAAAAGAATGAATTCTTATATTTTTCGTGAATATGATATTCGTGGTGTCGTTGAAGAGGATTTTTCCGAAGATGTTGTTGTTCTTTTGGGGAAAGGATTTGGAACCTATGTCAGAGAAAAAGGTGGGAAAACTATCTCAATCAGTGGTGACGTGCGGTTTTCCACACCGCAACTCAAAAAGGCATTTACACAAGGATTGCTTGCTACCGGCGTGGATGTGATTGATTTGGGTATTGTTCCGACGCCTACCAACTATTATAGTATGTTCATAATGGATATCGACGGCGCGGTCCAGATCACCGGCAGCCATAATCCGGCGAACATGAACGGCTTTAAATTGTCCTACGAAAAGAAAGCCGTATATGGTAAAGACATTCAGTATATCAAGTCGATTATTGAATCGGGAAAATTCGCTGAAGGTAGCGGAAAATTCAGTGAGAAGAAGATTCTTGAAGATTATAAAAAAATGGTAATTTCCAAAATCAAGTTGGATCGCCCGGTGAAAATTGCCATGGATTGCGGCAATGCCACCGGCGGTTTGGCGGCACCTGAAATATTTAAAAAGATTGGTTGTGAAGTCACCGAGTTGTTTAGCGCAGTTGACGCTTCTTTTCCAAATCACCATCCTGATCCCACAGTCGTGAAAAATTTAGTTGTTTTGATTGCGGAGGTCAAAAAGGGTGGCTATGATTTCGGCATTGCTTTTGACGGAGATGTGGATCGTGTAGGGATTGTCGATAACGAAGGTGAAACCATCTGGGCGGATTACCTCATGATCCTCTTTCTGGATGAAATATTGGCAAAATATCCCGGAACGGGAGTTGTTTTTGATGTGAAATGTTCTCAGGCTCTGGAGGAAATCATCACGGCTAAGGGTGGTAAACCGATTATGTGGAAAACGGGGCATTCCTTAATAAAGCAGAAAATGAATGAGGACGGATTGCCTTTTGCCGGTGAGATGAGCGGACATATCTTTTTCAAAGATGGCTACTTTGGATATGATGACGCCATTTATGTCGGCGCCCGCTTTGCCCAAATGGTCTCCCGTTCAAAAGAGACGCTGTCTGAAAAAATGGCAAAGCTGCCTAAATATTTTTCGACTCCCGAAATGCGTTTGGAATGTGAAAGCGATGCGTCAAAATTTGAGATTTCCAGTAAAGCAATGGAATATTTCAGAGCCAATTACGACTGTATCAATGTTGACGGCGTCCGCATTAAATTAGGCGATGGCTGGGGACTGGTTCGGTCATCGAATACCCAGCCGGTTATCGTAACCCGTTTTGAAGCGAAAAGCGAAGAGAGATTACATGAAATAAAAGAACTGGTATTGACAAAATTACAGGAGTTTGGGAAGATTAAATTGGCATAAATGGTCTTCCTGTTAGAAGATGAAGCAGCCATTGGAACAGCTTATCCAAAATTACCGCTCGGAAATTAACGATCGGTTAAAAAAATTGCAGACGCCTGAATTGCCGGTAAGCCTGTATAAGCCCATGCTGTATAGTGTGAATGCGCCGGGGAAACGGATTCGTCCCATTTTGACGCTGCTGACCGGCGTAGGCTTTGGTGTGGATAGGGAGAAAATCATGCCGGCGGCGCTGGCTGTGGAAGTTTTGCATACCTTTACGCTTGTTCATGATGATATTATGGATAACGATACTCAGCGCAGGGGACGGGCAACGGTTCATGTAACATGGAACACCAATACGGCTATACTGTCAGGCGATGGATTGATGGCGTTGGCATTCCGCTTGTTGATGGAAACGGATTCACCTCAAATTCGCCGGATGGGAAGGGAATTCAGTCAGGCAATGCTGGAGATTTGTGAAGGTCAGGCGTTGGATATGGAATTTGAGCAGCGGGAATCGGTCCCGGCAGATGAATACCTCGATATGGTCGGAAAGAAAACCGGGCGCTTGTTGGGATTAGCCTGTCAGTTGGGGGCTTTGATTGCTACGAATGATGAACAGATCGTCACCAATCTGAAATATTTCGGCATTGAACTCGGTCAGGCTTTTCAGATTCAGGATGATCTTCTGGAGATTACCTCGGATGTAAAAAATATGGGCAAGAGTCTGGATAGCGATATCGCTGCCGGGAAAAAGACTTACCCAATGATCCTGGCGTTATCGGAAATGAAAGAAACCGAAAAACAGCCTTTTATGGAGTTCTTGAAATCTAATCTCCGGGATCGGGCTGCCATTATTGAGGCTTTTCAACAATATTCGGCAATTGAAATATCCCGTCAAAAAGTTACGGAATTGTTAAATAGAGCAATGCTGCGTTTACATGCGCTTCCGAGTTCCGCAGAAGAATATCTTAAATATGCGGTAAAAATGATATCAAACAGACAGCGATAGAGGAATGATAACAAAAAACGTAAAAATTATTAATAAACATGGATTGCATACTCGTCCGGCAACGGCGTTTGTCACACTGGCATCACGATTTAAATCGGATATATTTTTGATCTATAATGGGGTTAGGGTGAACGCAAAGAGTATTCTCGGATTGCTGGTTCTGGCGGTGGAGCCGGGCTCCACGGTAACGGTTGAAGCCGATGGAGTTGATGAAGTTGAAGCCGTTGAATCGTTGGATAAATTAGCTCAAAACAAATTTAACCTGGAATAAACCGTGAAAAAAATCAAAGGCGTCAAAATATCTCCCGGGATTGTAAGTGGACCAATCTTTTATCTTGAGCGAGGAAAAATCTCCGTACCAGGGCATTTTATCGGGGATGAGGATTTTGACAGCGAATTCGAACGGTTCAATACTGCCGTTCAGAAATCAAAAGATGAATTAACGCAGGTTCGCGATTTGGTACTGGATCACCTGGATGAAGAACATGCCCGGATCATTGATGTACAATTACTTGCGATTCAGGATGAAGATATGATCAAGGCTGTTCGTGAATTGATGTTGAGGGAAAAGAAAAATGTGACCTGGGCATATTTTGAAGTAATGGAAAATTATGAAAAACTATTGTTGAAAACCTACAGTCAGTTTTTTAAAGAGCGGACATCCGATCTTAAAGATATAAAGAAGCGGGTCATTCATCACCTGTCATATAAAAAGGATTTTTTACTGCCCGAGATATTCGAGCCGTCTATCATTATTGCTGAAAAGATGTCTCCCAGCGACCTGATCCATATCGATCATAAGCTTACCCTGGGAATCATTACACGTTATGGCGGGGTGGACTCCCATGCCGGTATTTTAGCCCGGGCGTTTCGAGTGCCGTATATTTCAAATATAGACGTAATTGATGAACTCGTATCCTGTGGGGAAATTATTTTGGATGCGGATAACGAAACGATTTTACTGGATTTTACGGATGATGTTAAGGACTCCTATAAATCCCGCATCCGGGATTTTAGACGTCACCGGGAAAAAATTATCTCCGGGAAAGTCGCCAATTCTGCCAAGGATGGAACTCCCTATCATATCTATATTAATGCCGGCTTTGTCGACGAAGTCAAGGCAATGAATCCGGCACTTATTCAGGGCATTGGCTTATTCCGAACGGAATTCCTTTGTATTGAACGAAATGCTATTCCGGGCGAAGACGATCAATTCAAGGCATATAAAGAGGTGTTGGAAAGGATGAAAGGTCTGCCGGTTGTATTCAGAGCTTACGATTTTGGGCGGGACAAATTGCTTGCCATGCTGGATATTGAACTGCTGCGGGCAGATAATCTGTTTGATGAATGGGGCGGTATAGGTTTCCTGTTAGATAATCCGGCGATATTAAAAACCCAACTGCGCGCCCTGCTGCGGGCCAGTGTGTACGGGAACACTCAGATTATGCTGCCTCTGGTGATGTTTGCTGAAGAGGTTGTCCTGACCAAAAATATGCTCGAAGCAGTTAAAGCGGAATTGAAAAGTTCAGGAATCCCCTTTAGCGATAATATCAAATTGGGCGCAATGATTGAGACCAGCAGTGTCCTTGATGAACTCGATGAATTGGCAAAACATGTTGATTTCTTCAGTATCGGCACAAATGATCTGGCGCTCTATCTGATTGGATCGGGACGAACCTTGGATTTAACTAAGAATTATTATCACCCGAAAATATTTCAGGCAATCTATAAAATTGTAAAAGCCGCTAAAAAAGCCGGTATTTCCGTCAATGTTTGTGGAGAAATGGCGTCTGATCCTTATGCTTTGATTGGTTTGACGGCGCTGGGAATCAGGTCGATCAGTGTCAGCTCCGCCGCCCTTTCTGCGGTATCCAAGGAGGTTAGTAAACTTGATGTTCAAAAATGCAGCGAACTGGCTGATACAATTTTAAACATGGACAGTGCCCAGGCGATTTATTCAGTATTGAAAAATTTCTATCAGGATAATTTGGAATAGGATAGAGTATTTAATCAAATTTCCGCTTGCTTATCGGCAAATAGCCTAATATATTCTAAACAGATATGATTAAAGTTGAACTCAATAAAATTATCTTCTACCCGCCCAGCAAAGGGTATGTAATTATTTTAAAAGAGATTAACGGATATCGTCAATTACCTGTAATTGTCGGTGTTTTTGAGGCGCAATCAATCGCCCTGGCGTTCGGGAATGTAAAGATGCCGCGTCCGATGACACACGATCTTTTTATTCGGGTCGCTACCCAGTTGGGTGTTTCAATGCAAAAAGTTGTCATTAACGATCTGATTGACGGTACATTTTATGCCCAGATTACCCTGGGGAATAAAAATAATTCTTCTCTTTTGCAGATAGATAGCCGTCCCAGTGACGCCATTGCCCTGGCGCTCCGGGTCAATGCCGAAATATGGGTTAGTGAAAAAGTCATGGAAGAGGCGGGTCAAATAATCAATTTAGATGATATCCGGAAAACAAAAGTCGCTGATAATGTTTCGGTTGATGATGATATCCTTGACCACCTTATTGAGTTGAAAACTAAGCTACAGATCGCCATCGACGATGAGAATTACGAGCTGGCGGCAAAATTGCGTGACCAAATCACCGCGCTGGAAAAAGAATCTAAAAATAATTAATCAGACAGTGTGGAGGGTAGCGGATAAGAGCGTCACTCGTTTTTATTTGTACACTGCATGTACGCCATCTCGGCTGCCTGCTGCTCGGCATCCCGCTTTGTTGCCCCGACTCCCCTTCCGAGTAGTTGATTGTTGATATATACAGCAATCGTATATTGCCGGGCATGATCGGGGCCTTCGACTTTTTCAGTTTTGAATATGGGGAGTTTTAATCCGCCTTTCTGGCAATATTCAAGCAGTTGACCTTTGTAATTATATTCCGAGAGCAGCACCTCTTTTATTTTCGGAGTGATGATGAATTTTTTAATGAATTTCCGGGCAGGTTCAATCCCGCGGTCTAAATATATTGCGCCGATTATAGATTCCAAAATACAGGACAGCAGATTATGAAGAGTTGAATTGCAGTGTAAATCGAGACTCCTATCCACATGCATAAATCGCTGGAGATCATTTTTTTTTGCAATTTCAAACAGCGTTTTTCCACTGACCAGAATCGAGCGTAACTTAGTCAGATCGCCTTCCGGTTTGCGAGGATACTTGTTATAGAGATAGTCTGAAACCACCATATCTAGCACGGCATCACCCAGGAACTCCATCCGTTCATAGGAATCAAAATGAATCGTCGCCGCTGAACGATGGGTAAGGGCGGTTTTTAATAAATCGGGCTGTTTAAAAAGATACCCAATCTTTCTCTCAATTTCGGTCGGGTATCTCTTCCTGAAAATATTTAGTGAAAATGCCAAGGGATCAAGGCTCAAATATTTTAGCAGCTATTACGGCATTATGACCGCCAAACCCAAAATTACTGCTCAGACCGGCAGTAAAGGTTTTTTCAACAGCAGTGTTTGGGGTGTAACAAAGATCGCAATCAGGATCGGGTTCTTCATAATTGATTGTTGGCGGTATAATCTGATTCTTAAGAGAAAGGCAAAGTATAGTAGCCTCAACTGCTCCGGCGGCTCCCAGCAAATGCCCGGTCATAGATTTTGTGGAACTGATATTCAGATTGTAAGCCTGCTGCCCGAAAACGGATTTTATAGCCATAGTCTCAAATTTGTCGTTAAACCGTGTAGCTGTGCCGTGGGCATTGATATAACTAAAGTCTTCTTTGGGAATTTCCGACATTCTGATGGCAGCTTCCATCGCCAGAGCAGCTCCTTTACCTTCCGGATGAGGGGCTGTGATATGATAAGCGTCGGCTGAAAATCCATATCCCGTCAATTCAGCATAAATATTTGCACCCCGCTTGACGGCATGTTGCAGCTCTTCTATGACAATGATCCCGGCTCCTTCGCCCATCACAAAACCGTCGCGCCGAAGCTCAAACGGGCGGCTTGCTCTTTGCGGTTCATCATTACGTTTGGAGAGCGCCTTCATATTGGTAAATCCGGTAACTGCGAGGGGGGTGATGCTGGCTTCCGCGCCGCCGGCTACAATCACATCTGCATCTCCACAAAGAATATGCCGCATGGCAATGCCAATAGCATGCGATGAGGTTGCGCAGGCGGATGTGACCGAATAGTTGGGTCCCATGAAACCATGATTGATAGCGATTTGTCCCGGAATAATATCGGGGATCATCATGGGTATAAACAGGGGGCTGATGAAACGGCGTCCCTTGTTTAATAAGATCGCATGGTTCCGTTCAAGTGTTTTGATACCGCCAATTCCCGATCCAACGATGACTCCGACCCGTTCAAGGTCAATTTTGCTATCCGGCAAACCGGAATCCCGAATTGCCTGTTCTGAAGCAGCGATACCGAACTGAGTTACCGTATCCATTCGTTTTGCTTCTTTGGGATTAATATATTGGCTGGCATCAAAATCTTTTACTTCAGCAGCGATTTGTACCGGAAAGTCATCAACATTAAAAGCGCTGATTTTGTTAACACCGCTGACGCCGTTTACTAAATTAGACCAGAGCGTAGCAACATCATTTCCAATAGGGGAAATGACGCCCACACCCGTTACTACAACTCTTTTTTTCATAGAAAATAATCTTTATTTAAGATTATCCAGATATTCTACGACGTTCCCGACAGTTTTTAATTTTTCAGCTTCCTCATCGGGAATCTCAATATCGAATTCCTCTTCCATCTTCATGATGAGTTCAACTGTGTCAAGAGAATCGGCTCCTAAATCATCAATAAAAGATGCTTCAGCCGTGATTTTAGATTTTTCAACACCGAGTTTGTCGGCTACGATTTCCTGTACTTTTTCGAAATTACTCATTATTTCCTCCTACTGTAGTTTACATGACCATGCCACCATCGACCTTAATAACCTGTCCGGTTAAATAATCGGCTAAGTGTGACGCTAAAAACAGTGCAGTGTTTGCAACATCTTTAGGTGTTCCCGCTCTCTTAAGCGGTATTTTATCAATAAAATCATCTTTTACGGATTCGCTGAGAACGTTAGTCATCTCCGTTTCGATAAAACCGGGCGCGATTACATTTACGGTTATATTACGTCCGGCAAGTTCCTGAGCCATTGATTTTGAAAACCCAATGACGCCGGCTTTACTCGCGGAATAATTCCCCTGTCCCGCGTTTCCTGTTATGCCCACGACAGAACTAATATTAATGATCCTGCCGTAGCGCTGTTTCATAAAATATTTTGCAGCTGCTCGCGTTGTAAAAAAAACGCCTTTTAAATTCGTATCGAGTACGGCATTCCACTGCTCATCTTTCATTCTGATTAAAAGTGTATCCCGGGTAATTCCCGCGTTATTGATCAGTACATCGATTTTACCATAGGAATCAATAGCTTCTTTCAGCATCAGATTTACCTGATCAGCGTTAGTCACATCACAGGGAATTGCCTTAAATGAGAAATGCTTTTTATCGAAATCCGCGGCTACGTCTTTTAATGATTCTTCATTATAATCCGAAAGAATCACGGTTGCGTCCAACTCTGCAAAGCGCTCTGCGATTGATCGACCGATGCCGCGCCCTGCCCCAGTTACGACCACAATTTTATCTTTGAAACTTAATTCCATTCCAAATTCTCCAATTCTTCAACACTCGAAACACCGAGAATGTTTACATCTTCTATCGTGCGTTTAATGAGTCCTTGCAGAACCTTTCCCGGGCCGATCTCAATGAAGGTAGCGGCTCCATCGGCGGCCATATTTTTGACAGAATTAAACCATAATACAGGGGAAGTCAATTGTTGATAGAGACGTTCACGAATTTCTGAGAGGTTCGTGGTGGCGGTCCCGGTTACGTTGGAATAGATCGGGCAGCGAGGCTCATGAAAATCGGCGGCTTCCAAAGCTTCTTTTAACTTCTCGCCCGCAGTTTCCATTAATGCGGAGTGGAACGCACCGCCGACAGAAAGCTCAATGACGCGTTTGGCGCCGGCTTGTTTTAATTTCAGCATTGTGGATTGAACGGTATGCGTTTCGCCGCTGATGACAATTTGATTAGGCGAATTATAATTGGCGATATTACAGACTCCTTCAAATCCGGCCTTGTCAATCACGGATTGAACGGTATCGTAATCCAAGCCCACGATTGCAGCCATGGTCCCGGAATTGCTTTCCGTAGCGATCTGCATCTGCTCAGAGCGGACTTTGACCAGCTCAAGACCCTGCTCAAAACTAACAACGTCTGCAGCAACCAGCGCCGAATATTCACCAAGGCTATGACCGGCGACCATATCCGGCAAAATGTCTCTGGCTTTGAGTTCTTCAAATAAAATTATAGAATGAATAAAAATAGCCGGCTGGGTAACCCGCGTCTGGGTTAGATTCGCCAGGGGTCCGTAAAAGGAGTATTCTTTAATCGAAAAATCAAACAGCTTGTCCGCATAGTCATAATACTTTCGGGCTGCTGGTTTGAGGTTATATAAATCGAGCCCCATGCCAACGAATTGTGAAGCCTGTCCGGGAAAAACAAAGGCGGTTTTCTTCATTTATTTATAAGCTCCATTTCACTAATACACTGCCCCAGGTAAACCCACCGCCAAAAGCCGACATCAGCAACAGATCATCTTTCTTTAGCCTGCCCTGGTCGTAGGCGTCAACAATCCCCAGGGGGATAGTCGCCGCAGTAGTATTCGCGTATTTATCTATGTTTATCATTACCTGCTCATCTTTTAATTTCAGCCGGCTAACGCAGGCGTCGATAATGCGTTTATTAGCCTGATGCGGAATAAACAATCCAACATCACTTCCTTTCAGGGAATTCCGTTTTAGAAGATCAACAGACACCTCTGCCATTTTAATGACGGCGAATTTGAAGACGCTTTTCCCTTCCTGATAAATGTAATGCATTTTTTTATCAACTGTCTCATGAGTTGCCGGGTTTCTGCTACCACCGCCGGCCATATAGAGAAAGTCTTTTCCACTACCGTCCAATTTCAGGATATAATCAAGTATCCCATAATCTTCCTCTGCCGGTTCAAGCAGCACAACGCTGGCGGCATCGCCAAAAAGTATGCAGGTGTCGCGGTTTGTATAATCTGTAATGGTACTCATGGTATCCGAGCCGACAACCAAGACCTTTTTATAACGACCATTTTCAATGAATTCAGCCGCAATAGCCAGGGCATATAAAAATCCGGAGCAGGCCGCGGAAATATCGAATCCAAAGGCATTCCTGGCGCCGATATTGTGCTGGATCAGAGCCGCAGTTGACGGAAAGAACATATCCGGTGTAATAGTGGCGACTATGATAAGATCAATCTCTTCGGGATCGATTTTGAAACGTTTACGCATATCTTTAAAAGCAGCTGTAGCCATATCGGAAGAAGCTTCGCCCTTTGCAGCGATATGGCGTTCGACCATTCCCGTGCGGCTTCGGATCCACTCATCGGATGTATCCACTATTTTTTCCAGATCGCGATTATTGAGGATACGCTTCGGTGTATATTTTCCAATGGCTGTAATGGTTGCGCGTGTTTTCTTCATTATTATCCTCGTAAAATATATTATTTTAAAGGGAAGAGGGGTAGTGAAAACATCAGTAAACAGGGTAACTTAAAAGATCTCGTGATAAATGATTTGGTTTCTTCCATGAGGTAAAACTGATGTGGGAATATTTTATTTTTCTTTAGCAGAAAGTACCGGTCTGCCACGATAGTACCCGCAATTCGGACAAGCGCGATGAGATAATTTAGGTTCGTTGCATTGAGGGCATTTAGCCGTCAAAGTAGCTGCTAATTTCTGGTGAGTCCGACGTTTATCTCTTCTCGATTTTGATATTTTTCGTTTTGGTAAAGCCAATATATTATTCCTCCATTGAATTGGTTAATAAATCTTTCAAAGGTGCCAATCTGTCATCAATGTGGACTGAACTACACCGACAGGTATTTTTATTCAGGTTAGTTCCGCACCCGGCACAGATTCCTTTACATGATTCTGAACAGATCTTTTTCATAGGTATCTCAAGAATCAAAGCATCCCGTGCAAAAGGGGTTAAATCCACTTCATCTGTCTTGCTTGTAATCGGTATGACGTTTTCATCGATTTCCGACGAGATTGATTTTACCGGGCTTATAATCGCCTGAAAATTCGTTTTTACATCAAATTTGTAAGATTCCAAACAGCGGTCACATTCCAATTCAAGAGCGGTTTGCAGATTACCTTTAACAGTAATTTGGTATTGCCCCTTGTAGATGTTCAGTTTTACCGCAACGGGTTGCAGAAAGGGAATGTCGGTAATTGACAGATCATCTTTTCCGAGTGCAAATTCGATTGTTTGTGAACCTTCTTTTAGTGAACTTAATCTCAATCTCATAACAAAGGGCAAATTTATTAGCTGGAAGGGGCAGAATCAAGATAATTTCTAATCTATTAATATTTCTTACTTGAACTCTGAAAGAGTTGAACATGAATAACTATAGGTGCAACCTATGGTAAAGCCTTCCCTCCAGAGGATTCATCCCGACCAGTCATGAACCGTATTGAATCCTTTTCTCATGAGAGACTCCTTCGGAGCAGGATTCTTCCTTCTCTACATAAACTTTGTATCCTGAATTGTTAGTTATTGTATTTATTGCTTTGTATTTTATAGAGTTACGGAGTGAAAAACGTTAGTAATCTATAAAAAAGCGCACTAAATTCCGGACACTTATTTTATATCAATTAACTCAACTACCCGTTGGTTTTCGAATCCTTATCTTCATTATTGGTTTTATCAGATTCAGATTCGTCAGATATTTCTTCAGATTCGTCTTCTTCTTCCAGTTCATCTTCGTCTTTGCGTTCGATCAGATTTTCATCGTCTTTTTTCTTCCGTAAAATCACATATAGGAGCGATTGTCCAACGCTGAAATTGGTCAACAGATAGGCTATTACCGAGCCGCCAATGATAAACAACGCGATTGTAATCAAGATAGTGGTAATGGTATCTGTAGTTGTCAGATATAGCGGTTTCATCATACCGACAGAGGCTGGAGTGTAAATACAATAGATTTTACTGATAAAAGGAGTCAGCGGTGAATTAGCGCCATAAATATATGAAGAAGCCTGTTCGGTAATGCGGCTGAGTTTGCCATCCATTAACCAACTTTGACCGAATACAAAATTGAAGAAACGGTAGCTGATTATTATGATGTAACCGTAAATATAGGTCGTTACAAGTCCCATTATTCCCACAACCGCTTCGTAAATTACTAAGCGCCACGGTTGCGCCCAGAGTGTTGAATAACTTTGAAAAACAGTCTCCATTGTATCTTCTTCTGCAGTTCCGACGATAGCGGGAGATAAAGTAAGCGATACGACGAATACCACGGCAGTGTAAACAACAAATACGGCGCCTGCAAAGTAAAGAAGGTAAGGTAATCCAAGGAAAATGATATCCAGCACCGGCCATTTTGCAATCCAGGCAGCAATAATAGCCATTAAAAGAAAGAAAGCAATTATGAGCAGAATCGAAACCGGACCCATGATCGCGGCTGTGCCGTGTTTTTTTACATATTTAAAACTATCCCCGGAAGAAAAGAATTCATCTCCTTTTAGCTGCTTGTAGGTGATTCTGGAAACTGCTAAAGAGGCTAACATAAAAATAATCACCCAAAGCAGAATTCCCACACTGTAAATTACCCAGGAATACCACACTATGGGTAAATTGACATTCCAGAGACAGGGGAAAAGGTGGTGTGCGCTCCAGATTTCTGCAACAGATTGTCCGTTTACAATCAGGGCTAAATAACTAAGTACGAAATAAACCGACCAGCCCAGGGCTAATCCGATTAGATGTACCCAAATTTTCTTTCCGCTAAGGGCCAGGCGTGGCGTACGGAAAATGTCACGAATATCAAAGTATAAAGGTTTCACTTAACCCTCCAAATTATTGTTGGTCATCTCTTATAAAATCAATCCAGATCTTTTCGACGGGAAGTTTTGTCTTTAGTTTATTCATTGTCTGCCGGGCGGCTGCATAGGTATCAAATGTGCCGGTGCGAACCCGGTACCAGGTTTCACCTGTTTCGCTAAAATGTGCTTTTTGGATATAAAGATCTAAGTCCAGGGGCGCCAGTTTAGAAATCGCGCGTTCAGCGCCTGCATAAGTTTTCCAGGATGATATCTGAATGGTATAATTACCTGAAACCCTGGGAATGGTTTGCCCTTGAGGTTTTTGTTTGGGGGATGAAGTAGTATATACAGGTATGGTCGGCGTGCTATCTTCATAAATCGGCAGGGGAGCGTTTTGGGCTTCAGGACTGAGAGTATAATCATCCTGCTGACCCGGTATTGCGGCGACAGTGTCTTCAATAATCTCACAAATCATTTTCTGGTGAGTCTTTTCTTTTCCATCGGGACCGACAATTGTGTACCCGATAGTATATTCACCAATAACATCGGGCACAAAATAGATATTAAAACTTCGGCTGTTGGGCTGGAGAGATAAAATATTCATATTGCTCCCGTTGGGTTTATTGATAAAACTCCAGGAATAAGTGCAAGCCAGGGTGTCGTCCGCAGATTGGATTACAGGCGCAAGATAGACGGGTCTTCCAACGTAACCTGGTATTTTCTCAGTTTTACTGCAAGACATTAAAATCAACAGGATAAACGCTATTAGGGTTGTTGCCTTCTTCATATATATACTCCTCCGAGTTTCAGTTGCTATGTAATTTCCATTAAGGAAAAGAAAAAAGCAATTTCTTTTTGTGCGTTTTCTTCAGAATCAGAACCGTGAACCGTATTTCGCTGAACGCTTTCAGCATAAAGCTTCCTTAAAGTGTCTTCTGCGGCTTTTGCCGGGTCGGTCGCTCCGATAATTTCCCGGAAGGCGGGAACGGCATTTTCTTTTTCCAGAACTAATGGAATGCAGGGACCGGAAGTCATAAAGTTGATTAGTTCGTCAAAAAATGATTTTCCTCGGTGAACGGCGTAGAACCGGCGGGCTTCAGCCGGGTTAAGGTGAACCATTTTAAGGGCAAGTATATTAAATCCCCGTGATAAAATGAAATCAAGCGCCTTGCCGGTTAACTTTCGTTCGACACAATCCGGTTTTAAGATTGCAAGTGTTTTGTCCATTTTTCTCTCTTATGGTATAACTATTGTTCCTTTTTGATTGAATAAGCCTTTTTGAGCCATCTCTAAAGAGGTAATTGTAACCGACTGCCCACCGTATTCAATGAAATTTATGGCCGCCTGTACTTTGGGGCCCATACTTCCCGCTGGGAATTGACCTTCGTCCAACAATGCTTTCAAATCATTAACATGAATGGTACCGAGTTTCTCCTCATTCGGCTGACCGTAATTAATCGCAACCTGGTCAACATCAGTCAGAATAAACAAATCCTGAGCCTCGATATCACGGGCTAATACCGCCGAGGCAAGATCTTTATCGATAACCGCGTCAAACCCCTCATATAATCCATTATCCATGATAAAGACCGGAATACCGCCGCCACCGGCGGCAATTACAATAATACCAATATCAACCAGATGTTTGATGGCTTTTCGGTTAATAATCTGGCGGGGTGTTGGTGACGGAACCACCCGCCGCCAGCCCTTTCCGGGAACTTCCCTGACCTGCCAACCAAATTTTTCAGCCAGTTCTTTGATTTCGTCATCGGTGTACCAACTTCCGATATATTTTGTCGGATTATTAATAGATGGATCGTTGGCGTCAACAACAACCTGAGTGATGATTGAGACAACTTCTATGTCGAACTTATCCGTTATCAAGGCATTCTGGAGAGATTGTTCAATCATATAACCCATGCCGCCTTCGGTGTCTGCCACACATATACCAAGGGGCAAAACAGGCGCTCTGTCAATAGTCAATTCAACCCTGAGAAGAGCATTGCCAACCTGAGGTCCATTGCCATGAGTGATAGCCAGGTGATATCCTTCATGCAGAAAA
This sequence comes from Fidelibacterota bacterium, assembly GCA_021161185.1. Taxonomy (GTDB): domain Bacteria; phylum Fidelibacterota; class UBA2242; order UBA2242; family UBA2242; genus DPVY01. The sequence goes on along the minus strand of JAGHBC010000101.1, from coordinate 20,267 downwards.
TGCATAATTGCCGACAGGCTTTTGCGGGTGTTGTTGAACTGGTTGGCAATCGTATCAATTTCGCCTTTGGGGGAAATGGCATTTCCCCCAAGAGCGATAACAGCAGTTTTATGTTTTGTCATAATATCAACCAGTTCTTTACTTTTTCAGTTGATGTTTCTGAATGAAATCGGTGAGGATTTCCTGCAGATCCGGGCTGCCGATTTCCTGAAGATCGTAATAAACGCGCGTATTGGGTTTATCAATCTTCACGATTCGATTGAGATCAATTGGTGTACCGATAATGACAGAATCACAATCGGTATTTGCGATTGTGGTTTCGAGATCTTTAATCTGTTGATCGCCATACCCCATGGCCGGCAATAGTTTGCCAATGTTCGGGTAAATCCGAAAGGTTTCGCTCAATTTACCAACAGTATAAGGCCGTGGATCAACACACTCCGACGCACCGTATTTTTGTGCCGCAACGGTGCCGGCGCCGATTTGCATTTCACCGTGAGTCAAGGTGGGACCATCTTCAATAACCAGAACTCGTTTATTCCGAATGATTCCAGGATTATCAACTTTAATCGGAGAGGCGCCGTCGATGACAATAGCGGTTGGATTGACTTTTTGGATGCTTTCGCGAACCGTCTGGATACCTTCCGGACTCGCCGTATCCATTTTATTAATGACAATGACATCGGCCATGCGGAGGTTAACCTCTCCGGGATAATACGATAATTCATCGCCCGGACGGTGGGGGTCGGCAACAGTAATCAACAGATCGGGTTTGTAAAAAGAGAAATCATTGTTGCCTCCGTCCCAGAGGATAACATCGCAACCGTTTGGATCTGTTTCAGCGCTGCGCAAAATGGCTTCATAATCGACGCCGGCATAAATCACGTTGCCCCGAATAACATGGGGTTCATACTCTTCCATTTCTTCGATAGTGCATTTATGTTCGGCAAGATCTTCTACCACAGCAAATCGCTGGACCTTCTGAGCAACCAGATCACCATAAGGCATCGGATGGCGAACGGCTACGACTTTCAAGCCTTTTGCCATTAACAGTTCAATGACCTTGCGCGAAGTCTGACTTTTGCCACAACCCGTACGAATGGCACATACGGCAATAACCGGTTTTGTGCTTCTAAGCATTGTATCCCTCGGTCCTAATAGCACGAAGTTTGCCCCGGCGGCATTTACAAGAGCGCTCATATTCATGACTCTTTGGTAGGGAACGTCGCTATATGAAAAAACACACTCGGCAATATTGAATTTTTTAATAAGCCGGGATAATTCTTTTTCGGCATGAATCGGTATTCCGTCCGGATAAAGTTTGCCGGCAAGTTCGGCCGGGTATTTTCGACCTTCAATATCGGGAATTTGAGCCGCTGTAAATGCAATCACATTATAAAGTTCATTATCACGGAAATAAGTGTTAAAATTATGGAAATCTCTTCCTGCTGCGCCAATAATAAGGATATTTTTTTTATTCATTATTTACCTCAAAATAAGTTGTAAATTAACAGTTTCTCTTAGGGATAAATGTAACTATTAATTGAGGTTATTTGAATCCGAAATGATAGGTCCAGAGAATCAGGGACAGTTTATATTGCGCTAACATAATTCCATATTAATTATTAGAACCAACTTCACAAAAATCAAGAATAAAACTTAGGTATTCCATTGTCGAAAAACAAGAAAAACGGAATCAGCCGGCTATGTGTTGAAAAAGGCGCCTCCGTTGCCAAATTTTTGTATGTGACTTCATGAAATTGATCCTGCCGATATTTTTTTTAAAAGAAGCCTTGATATGTTCTAATATATTTTGCAATATATATAAGTTTTAAAAATATTGAGAAGGAGACAGATTATGTATCGTTTATTTCTGGGATCGTTAATCATCGCTTTGCTGACATTTGGGTGTTCTAAGGAAGTTGTCCAGGACGAACCTGTCGCAGAGCAAACTACTCAGGTGCAGCAACCTCAGGTGGACACAGTAGTGGTTGCGCAGCCGGAGCCTGAACCCATTGTGGAAGAACCGGTTGTTGCGGTAGTAGAATCTCTTGAAGAGAAAGAAGGGAAACTTGAGGAGGTGCTGGAATTGGTTGCCGAAAGTGACAGCATTGATATTTTTTATATGGTTAGACCGGGCGATTATCTTTCTCTAATTGCGAAAAATGAGTATGGAAATATTGCAATGTGGCGGATGATTTACAAATGGAATCGCAAAAAAATCGGCGCAAATCCCAATCTGATCTATCCGTTTCATGAATTTTTATTGAAAAAACCAAAAGAGACCGCCAAAGACCTGGAATATGATTTTTATGATTATACCGTTAAAAGTGGAGAATCGCTCTGGTCTATCGCCGGCAAAGAATACAACAATAGTTATGCCTGGATTATTATTCTGAGAGACAATGCCGATGTACTGGGCGCAAATTTGCAGAAGATATCTGCCGGCACTATCTTAAAACTCCGGACCAATCTGTTTTAACCTGGATTTTAATTATTTATTCCAATTAGAAAAGCGGGGGGTTGGTACCCCGCTTTTTTTATTATCCTGTTATTAAAAATGCTTATCATTATCAGAATTTTTTTTATATTATCATGGATTTATTGTATTATGGAGGGTCGTGATATTGGAAACTGTTAATAGTGTTAATCTGTTTGATTGGCTAGTCATAGTCATTTACTTTGTTTTCATCTTCGGAATTGCCTTTTATTTCTCGAAACGAGCAGGAAAAGACACAACTCAATTTTTTCTTTCAGGGCGCAATTTACCCTGGTGGCTGGCAGGAACGGCTATGGTGGCGACAACTTTTGCCGCCGATACTCCTCTCGCAATTACCGAATTAGTCGCTCGTAACGGAATTGCCGGGAACTGGCTCTGGTGGAATTTGGCTATTGGTAGTATGCTGACAGTCTTTTTCTTCGCCAAGTTATGGCGGCGATCGGGTGTCATGACGGATGTCGAATTTACAGAGCTCCGATATTCGGGAAAAGCCGCTGCCGTATTAAGAGGTTTTCGGGCCTTGTATCTGGGAATATTTATGAATGCAATCGTTATGGGTTGGGTTCATAAAGCCATGGAAAAAATCTTTCATGTAACTTTGCCCATGATAGATCCCTTTTTATTGGTAAGCGGAGCTGCCGTTATTATTGCCATCTACGCTTCTGCGGCGGGTTTATTGGGAACGGCGCGAACCGACAGCTTTCAGTTTCTGTTTGCCATGACGGGTTGTATTATTTTTGCATTTATAGTCATAAAACTACCTCAAATCGGTGGGGCGTTTGCTTTAAAGGCTAAATTAGCACCCCAGGTTCTGGATTTTTTCCCCAAGGTGGGTGGAGTTACCGCCGAAGGGGTAACCGGCGGGGTACTCGCCTTATCTGTCGGCGCCTTTTTTGCCCATATCGGATTGCAGTGGTGGTCCAGCTGGTATCCGGGGGCTGACCCTGGTGGTGGTGGCTACATTGCTCAGCGCATGATGTCCGCCAAAGATGAAAAACATAGCCTTTTGGCGACACTGTGGTTTACAATCGCTCATTATACACTGCGCCCCTGGCCCTGGATTCTGGTTGCATTGACAGCGTTGGTTCTTCTGCCGCGAGCGGAAAATCCCGAAGTATTACAGCGGGAAAACCCGGTTCTTTATAAACAGGTTGTTCAGGTTTATAAAGGAGAAGAACTACAGAAGTCTAATCCTGTTTATCAGACCAGAGAATTTAAAGAGTTTTATGAAAAATATGAAAATACGGTTGATCCGGGCGTTATGTACCCGAAATTGATGATGAAATATCTGCCACCCGGATTGTTGGGATTGCTTATTGCAACCTTTTTAGCGGCTTATATGTCCACGATTGCCTCGCAGCTGAACTGGGGAACCTCCTACATTATTAATGATTTTTACCGGAGGTTTATCAAACCCACCGCAAGCGAGCGGCATTACGTGCTTGTTTCACGGATTGCCATGTATTTAATGATTATTTTTTCGCTGTTAATTGCCCGATATTTACTGACAACAGTTTCAGGCGCATGGGAGTTTATTATAAATGCCAGCGCCGGAATAGGAGCCGTATTAATCTTGAGATGGTTCTGGTGGCGGATCAATGCGTGGTCGGAAATTTCCGCCATGATTGCACCGTTAATTATATATCCCGTTGCTCGTTACGGATTTGGAATGCAGTCGCCGATTACTCTCTATCCGATTGTTTTTGGAACTACCATTGTGTGGCTGATTGTTACTTTTTTAACAAAGCCTACAGAAAAAGAGGTGTTGATAAGATTTTATAGAAAGGTGCACCCCGGCGGCAGAGGCTGGAAGCCGATTATCCGGGAGCTTCCCGATGTAAAAAGTGATTCCGGTTTTGGGAAAAGTTTCATTGATTGGATCTGTGGAGTTATTATGCTTTACGCCAGTTTATTTGGAATCGGGAAGCTGATATTTGCGGAGTATTTTATGGGAATTGTTTACATCTGTATTGCCATTATCTGTGCAGTGGTGATTTATTTTCATCTTTCCAAAATCGGCTGGGATTCCGTCACGGATTAACGGCTGACAATAGAAATTTAACCGGTTGGTTTTCACCCTCTACTTTTTATTTGTACATTTACAGTGTTGAATTTGATGAAGAATATTAAAATCATTATTATGCGTGAAGAAAAACTGCCGTACAACACAAATCTTTAGAGATAAAAAATATGAAAGTTGTCATAATTATGGGTTCGAAAAGTGACCTTAAATGGTCAAAAAGAATTGCGCAGGCTTTAGACGGATTTGGAATTGAAAGTACATTGAGAATTGCTTCAGCACATAAGGTGCCGTTGAAGTGCTATGAATTAATAAAGGAGTATGAAAAAGAGAATGTTGTCTTTATCACCGTTGCCGGACGAAGCAACGCCTTAAGCGGGTTTACCGATGCTCAAACTCACTGCCCGGTTATCGCATGTCCTCCTTATAGTGATAAATTTGGCGGAACCGATATATATTCCAGCCTCAGAATGCCGTCTGCAGTAGCACCGACGTTGGTTTTAGAGCCTGAAAATGCCGCATTAGCGGCGGCCAAGATTTTGGGCTTGAATAATACGGACATTCAGGAAAAAATTAAAGAATATCAAAATGCAGCGAAAGATGCATTACAAAAAGATGATTACGAGGTGCAAAATGGGTAGCGTAAAGGACCTTAAAATTATTAAAGAGGCGACGCCGGCAAGTTCAGGGTTGGCAAGATTCATCTACTCGGACAGGTACTCGGTATTTGACTGGGGAGAAATGCCCGATCATATTGATCACAAGGGAGCGGCTATTGCACTCCTCGGTGCATATTTTTTTGAAAAGCTTGAAGAAAAAGGAATTCCTACTCACTATATAGGGCTTGTCGATGATAATATAGCCCGAAAACTCTCTGAAATTCAAAACCCCACTAATACGATGGAAATTAAATTGCTACAGGTGATAAAGCCTGAACTTAAGGGCAATCAATACAGTTATTCGAAGTATCAGCATTTAAAGGGCAATTTTTTGATTCCCCTTGAAGTGATTTACAGAAATGTCTTGCCACCGGGGAGTAGTGTTTTTCGGCGTCTGAAAAACGGAGAGATAAGGGCGGAAGATTTAGGGCTGGATAAAGAGCCTTTTCCTAATCAGAAGCTGGATACGCCTATCCTGGATGTTTCGACCAAATTGGAGATAACAGACAGATATATAACATGGGCGGAAGCCCGGCAAATTTCCGGATTGAGTGATAATGAAATTCTTGAACTAAAAAGTCTTACCCGCAGAATTAATAATCTTATAAGCGAGGAATTTTCAAAATTAGGTCTGGTAAATGAAGACGGCAAGATCGAAGTCGGCTTTGATACGGAACGTCGCCTAATGCTGGTTGATGTCCTTGGCACCCTGGATGAGTGTAGATTCACTTACGATGGCATCCCGGTTAGCAAAGAGATAGCACGGATATACTATCGCGGTACGGAATGGTATCAGTCAGTTGAAGAAGCAAAGAAAAAAGACCGGCAGCATTGGAAACAAATATGCAGATTAAGTCCGGAACCGCTGCCGCCCCGATTGAAACGGTCGATTTCACAGATTTATTGTGCCTGCACAAATGAAATTACAGGGAATGAATGGTTCAAAGATATCCCCTCGTTGGAAGATATAATAAAAGAAATTAAAGGATTGTTCAGTCAGGATTTGGGCATTGGCGGAACATAAAGAAGCAATTTTAGCCGGATAAAGCAGAGTAAATCATGAAAAGAGTATTTATTGCCGCCACCGGCAGAAATACTGGTAAAACATCCGTCTCTATAGGAATAATAAATTATCTCCTTAAAAGAGGGTATAAGATTGGCTATATGAAACCGATTTCTCAAAGATATGCAGAAATTAACGGACAAAAAATTGCCGAAGATGCGATCCTTATGAAGAAAATCTTCTCCCTCAGGGGCAATCTTTCCGACATGAGCCCTTTTGTTATTGAACATAATGATACGAGCAAATATCTAACGGGTAAGAAAAAATTACCCGCAAATAAAATATTGAAAGCCTGCCGAAATATTGAGAAAGAAAACGATGTAATAGTTGTCGAAGGCACCGGACATGCCGGGGTTGGCTCGGTATTTAATCTGTCAAATGCGCAGGTGGCTAAATTATTAAATGCGCCTGTTATCATTGTTGGTATCGGAGGCATTGGAAGTACAATCGACAGTATAAAACTTAACGAGTCACTGTTTTTATCGCAAGGGTGCACGGTATTAGGGATTATTTTAAATAAAGTTATAAAAGAGAAATACAATAGCGTCAGTGAACTTCTGAAAAAGTGGAGTGACCAAAATGGATTGCAGATGTTCTGTGCCATTCCGAGGGAAGAAATTTTACCGGCACCGACATTAGCCGTCGTGAAAAGAGAGTTAAAATTAAATATGTTATTTAACGGCAGATTTAATAACTCTTCCACATGGAACAGACAAATTGAAAAGACAATGGTGGCTACGACGGAGGCGCATGTCCTGGGAGATAGTGTATCACACCTGAATAATAATGTATTAGTCATTACATCAAGCGATCGAACCGATGTAATTTTAGCGACGCTTATGCTTTATCAGAGCGGAAATCATAACATTATCGGGTTGGTTCTTTCGGGAAATCCGCCACCCCAAACCATAATGGATTTCATAGATAAAACCGGACTGCCCGTCTTTATATCCGAACAGGATGTTTATGCTTTAGCTCTATCGATACATAATTTAGCGGTAAAGATTACTTCCGTAGACAAGATAAAAATTGACGTGCTTATTAATCTATTTATGGAATATGCGGCGCTTGAATCCTTTCACGAGGCTATATTTGGCGTTTCGGAAATGAAACTATATTGGAAAGATAAAGTTAAACTGCAGTTTTCGAAATTTAAAAACATATTTACATCCAAGAAACAATGAAACTGCTTAAAGTTACCTCGCAGTCCATAAAAGAAGCAGCGCTCATTATTCAGAAAGGCGGTTTAGTGGCATTTCCCACAGAGACTGTTTATGGATTGGGGGCGGATACCCTTAATCCATTGGCGGTTGCCAGGGTTTTTGAGGTAAAGGAAAGGCCCAATTTCGATCCGCTAATTGTGCATATAAGCGCTTTGACGGATATTGAGCGGCTCTGTTTGAAAATAGATAAGACAGCCAGAACACTTATGGAACATTTTTGGCCGGGACCGCTTACCTTGGTGCTTCCGAAATCGTCGTTAGTGCCTGACATTGTAACCGCGGGTCTTCCAACCGTTGCCGTGAGAATGCCGTCTCATCCTGTAGCTGCCGAGCTTATTAAAGCAGCGGACACGCCTGTCGCCGCTCCCAGCGCTAATTTATTTAGCCGGTTAAGTCCGACGACCGCGCAGCATGTAAAGGAGCAGTTAGGAGATAAAATTGATCTCATACTTGATGGCGGTCGGAGCAATATCGGAGTAGAATCCACAGTAATCTTATTGGTTTTGGGGAAGGCGCATCTCCTCAGACCCGGCGGTCTTAGTCTTGAGGATATTGAAAATGTGATCGGCACGGTAAAAATTCAAATTCCTAAATCTTTAAAACCATTATCTCCCGGACAACTGCCGCGGCACTATTCACCGCGGACACCTATTCGCCTTCTTCCGCCTGACAAGATTGAATTTGAGGAGGACAAGAAGGTGGGATTGCTTGCATTTACCCCTTTAAAAGCGAAAATGCCCTGTGAGGTTGTGGAGATTCTTTCCCCTGATGGAGATATTGTAGAAGCAGCTGCCAATTTGTTCCCCTGTCTGCACAGATTGGATAAAGCCGGTTTGGATATTATTTATGCGGAACCGGTGCCGGAAATTGGGCTTGGGAGAGCAATTATGGACAGGCTTTATAAGGCAGCGGGAGATGTCAGAAGCAAGTAACAACTTGTAAAAGCCAAATAAAAAAGACACCAACTAATCACTTACCAATATCGCCAAGATCATCGAATTGAATTTTTCTTCCGGTTTATCGGAACGCGACAGTAGAATGATCGGAACTTTTGCGCCGACGACCAAACCACCTACTTTCGCATTCGCCAGATACATCAAAATTTTAATTGCCGCATTGCCACTGGTGATATTGGGCACCAGAATAGCGTCGGTGTCGCCGGCAATTCTGCTTTGAAGACCCTTCTTTTCAGCCGCTTCGGCAGACAGCGCCACATCCATAGCGATCGGGCCTTCCAGAATAATATCGTCAAGTTTACCAGCTTCGGCTAATTTCTGTAATTCCGCCGCATCTACGGTTTCCTGGATTTTCGGATTTACCTTTTCGATGGGACACAGGGCGGCAATTTTGGGTTGGTTTATACGTAATTTTCGGCAGACAATAGTCATATTTTCTAGAATCGCTTTTTTCGCCTCAATATCCGGTGCAATATTGATTCCGCCGTCACTTAATACAATTATTTTATGATAAGAAGGCACTTCTGCAACTGCGATATGGCTGAGTACATTACCCTTTCTTAAGCCCGTTTCACGGTCGAGAACCGCTTTCATCAAAACTGGAGTTGAAATATGCCCTTTCATCAGAATATCCGCTTTACCTTCGCGTATTTGTTGAACCGCCTTAAATGCGATTTCTTCTTCCGTTGTGGCATTTACAATCTGATCATCTGTAATGCGATATTTCACCTGTCCGGCGATGGCTTTGATTCGTTCCGAGTTACCCACCAAAATCGCGTTGGCGAGACCTTTTTCATCAATATTCTTTATGGCTTCGAGAACGCTTGGGTCATCCGCCATGGCAATTGAAATTGTCTTTTTTCTTTTTATGTCGCTGACAGCCGTCAATATATCTTTATACGTCTTTATCATATTTTCCTCAATCCTTAAATATTAATCGTCACTTTTATACACTCGTACTTCCTGTTGTCCGTCAACCGCCCGGAATCCACCGGCAGCGAGAGATTCCAGTTCATTTTCCCCGGGGTAAACGGAAATTTCGCCCAGAAAGGCGATGCGTTTCCGAATGCTATCAACTACCCGCTCGGAGTGAGCTAATCCGCCCGTAATGATAATCCGATCAATTTTGCCTTTTAATACGGTTGCCATGGCGCCGATTTCCTTGGCGATCTGATAAATCATGGCTCTAAAAACCAAGGCGGCTTTTTCATCGCCATTATCGATCCGGTGCAGGATTTCGCGAACATCACTGGTCCCGAGGTAGGCTTTCAGACCACCGTTCTTAGCTAATTTTTTATATAAATCATTAAAACTGTAATCGCCGGACATTGCCATTTTAATGATTCCCTCAAGGGGCAGGGCGCCGGCTCTTTCCGGGGAAAAAGGTCCCATCCCTACCAGGGCGTCATTGCAATCGATAATCCGACCGCCATCGATCACGGCAATGGTAATTCCGCCGCCGAGATGAGCTGCTACGAATCGGGTGTCGGCAATGGCTTTTCCCAGTTTCTCAGCTTCCTTGCGTACACAGGCATTGATATTCAAGGCGTGCAGGCGACTTTTCCGTTCTATCTCAGGGATCCCGGATATGCGAGCCTCGGGAATAAACTCATCCACCGTTACCGGGTCAACCACATAAGCCGGAACATTATATTCCCGGGCAATCCCGTGGGCAATTGAAGCTCCCAGGTTGCTTGCATGGGTGGCATACTTACAGGTGATTGTATCATTCATCAAATCATCATTAACGTTATAAATTCCACCTCTAACCGGTTTTACCAAACCGCCGCGTCCGGCTACCGCCATAAGGCGCTTGCCATCGAGCCAGGGTTGACAGGTTTTGCGGACAATCTCTAATCTTAAGGGTAATTGCTCGACAATCGAATGCATGTTGCAAATTTCGCTTCCTGTATGGTCAATATTCTTAACATATATAGGCCCTTGTCGGTTGTATAATGCCAGTTTGGTTGACGTCGAACCGGGGTTTATGGCTAATACCACTTCGTTCTCCATCTATTAATTCCTTTTTTAGCGTTATGTAACTTTCATATCTGGATTGTATTTTACAAATATGATGCCACGGCTTTTACCAATAAAATCAGGAGAACAGCACACTGAAATACGAGGGAAAATACTTAGAGATGAAAAGACTTTTCTCAATATTGCAATAATTACAACCGATTATGCTTTTACCTTTTTAAACAAAATATTAAATTGGGTTTCAAATGACGAATAAAGTATATTTTATCTCAGATATTCATTTAAACAGCCATTATTCGGAAGCTGAAAGTCTCAAAAAGAGGTATTTATTTGACTTTTTGCAAGAAGTTAAGAGAAACCGGGGGATACTCTATATCGTTGGTGATATGTTTGACTTCTGGTTTGAATATAAATATGTAATCCCCCGCTATTTTTTTAAAACACTGCGATATCTTCAGGAAATTGTCGAAGCCGGATGTGAGGTGCATATAATGTCCGGCAACCATGATTACTGGTTTGAGTCTTTTTTTCAGGAAGAGTTGGGAATCACCGTTCATCTGGAGCCTGTGAGCATTGAATTAGCGGGTAAAGCCTTCTTTATTACTCACGCCGATGGGATTTTAAAAAAGGAGCACGGTTATCGGTTAATGAAAAAAGTTTTACGTAACCGGTTTGTTATTGCCTGTTTTCGGTTGCTTCATCCGGATTTGGCTTATGGAATCGCAAAAATTTTATCGGGCAAAAGTCGTTATCGGAGACTACGTGATTCTGATATGATTGAGGGAGAGCGGAAGGAACTTATCGAGTACGGCAGGCAAAAAATAGAGGAAGGTTATCAGTTTGTCGTGACGGGTCATTTTCATTTGCCGCTGGAATACTGGTACAAAACCGCAAAAATGATAAATCTTGGCGACTGGATCAGCTATTTTACTTTTGGGTATTTTGATGGTAAAGAACTATCATTACGTTACTGGGAGCAAAATTCTCTTAAAACATCACGATAAGTAGGAACTGGTTTTTGATTGACACAAAGGACTGGATTCAATTTAAAATGAACCTACCCGACGCAAGCATTGGGAGTATCTTATCGGTTATATTCTTACTTTGAGACACCAAGGTTTCTTATTGTACTGCAATTCAAAAATCTATGCGAAAATTCGACCCTTATTAAAAGATAAGATCGGCTGAAGACAAAATGGATATTTTTGTGTTTTAAAATGGAATCTCTATATCGGCAATTTTAAGGAGTGTGAATGTATGGTTCAGGGTATCGAAAAACGAATATGCCATCGGTTTGAAATTCCCGGTTCGTCCTTGTTGTATAAAAAGATCGGCTTGTTTCACGAAAAAAAATATATCGAAGCAGTTCGATTACTCAACATCAGTAAAGGGGGAGTAGCTTTTGTCGGCAAGGATGAATTTAAAATAGGTAAATGCATAATTGTCAAGATTATTACTCCAAACGACACGCCCTTGGAGCTCCTGTCGACAATATGTTGGCAGCGAAAATCCAGTAATAATTATTTGCCCGCAACGGGTGTTGCGTTTGCTACTTTCGGCAAGGGCCCAAATACAAATCCGATGGAATCTCTGGAGATACTACGGAAATGGAATAAACTATACGTAAAACCAGGATAGTTTATTCTGTATTTATAATTTTAGATTTACATTTTATCAAAATGTTGTATTTTACAGCGTTTTTTAAGGATCGTGATGAAAAATAAAAGATACATTAGTTGATCTAAAACGCAAAGGTATAAACAAATGAATAAATCCAAACGGATTCTTGTTGTTGATGATGATAAGGAAATCAGGAATATTATAGGCGAACTGCTTGATATGCAGGGATATGAATATGAAATGGCCAGTGACGGTATTGAAGCGCTTGCCAAAGTAAAATTAGATATTGATCTGGTGCTCATGGATGTAAATATGCCCAAAATGGATGGTTATGAAGTCATAAAACGTATCCGTGAAGAAGCGGATTTCCGGGACTTGCCGATCATTATGGTTACATCTATATCAAGCCGGGAAGATCGATTAAGAGCTGTTCAGGCTGGAGCCAATGATTTCATTGCCAAGCCCATTGATCAAACGGAGTTGAATGTTCGCACTGCTTCTTTGCTAAAAATGAAAGAAGTTCAGGACGCTATCAAGCGTCACAAATCCGAGTTAGAAAATAAAGTTAAGCAACGTACGACAGCATTGCGTAAATCACTGAACGAAATGGTCGCCGCCCAGAGAAAAACCTATGAGGCTCATCTGGATACGATCCGCCGCCTGGCAATCGCGGCGGAATACCGGGATGAAGGGACTGCGGCTCATATTTTGAGAATGAGTAACTATGCAGCTGTTCTGGCAAAAGGGCTCGGTTTTTCTCCCGGGGAAATCGAAATAGTATTACAAGCCAGCCCTATGCACGATGTTGGTAAAATCGGTATTCCCGACGGTATTCTTCTAAAGGAAGGCAAATTGGAAGATGAAGAATGGGACATGATGAAGCGACATACTATTATCGGAGCCCGAATATTAAAAGGATCCAACTCGGAGCTTCTAAAAGCCGGTGAGATCATTGCCATATCCCATCATGAAAAATGGGACGGCAGCGGTTATCCGGAAGGTCTGAAAGGGGAAAATATTCCGTTGTTGGGGCGCATCTGTGCCGTCGCGGATGTTTTTGATGCCATAACCACCAAACGACCATATAAAGAAGCTTTTTCAAATGAAGAAGCTTTCGAAACTATTAAAAAAGGCTGTGGAACTCACTTTGATCCAAAGGTTGTCGATGTGTTTTTCGACAAAATAGATGAAGTTAAAATAATTCAAGATAGCTATAGCAAAAACTCGGTCGAGAGAGAAATCCCTGACTTCGAGCGTATGCGATATTAAACAATTAAATTATCGATAATAATTTCACCGTAAAACCGGTTCACCGGATGGATTTCATTCCCGCTGGTGGCACACAGGCATTTATCGAGAATAGGGGATTAGCTGCCAGATCGACAATCTGTTGTTTAGCCGGGTAGCCTTTCGAATCGTATAGTATCCGGACCACCGGTCGAACCGGATTTCCACGGTTGGTCTTAATAACTTTGGCGGTTTCCCCTGAATTAAGCAATACAAAACAGCCCACGGGATAAATGGAAATATGTTTAATCAGGCTGCGCACAAATTCAGGCGAAAACGACGTTCCTTTTTTTGATAATAATCTCTTTCAATCTTAAAAGCGGCACGAGGGCGTCCCTGTAATCAAAGCTTAATAAGTATTGATGATGGCTATGATCCTGGCACAGGGCTCTATCTGTTTCTCATGTAATTGGTTGAGATAGCCCGTTCCGTCCATCCGCTCATGGTGCTGGAGAGTACAGATTGCCAGGTTTTCGAGACTGTGATCGGACTCCAAAATTGCACGGTAACCAAACTCCGAATGTGCTTCAACGATCTTTTGCTCAGACCGACTTAAGGACTCAATATTTTTGTGAAACAGATCTGCCGGTATTTTCCCGATCCCAACATCGCGGAGCAATCCTGCTGCACCGATTTCAGTCAATCTATCATAACTATATCCTATGCCTATTGCCAGTACGATGGAAAATTGTTGAACAATATTGGAAATCATTTGATGAATGTAATTTTGATTTAACCGGAGCTTTCATAGGTTCAAATGTGAAAGTAATTTGACCAAATAACCAAGAGATTTTAAAGGACGTGATAATTTCGTTTTGACTCAAAAGAATTACCCAGGAACTTGGAAAATAAGAATAGTAAAATTGATTTCTATTGATATAATAATTCCATTTGAGGAATATTTTACAGCGACTTCAGATACGCTCAATACGTTAGCCGTAATAATTCAAAATTAGGTTTACCTTTTCTGTTTTTGTGGTTCTGAAAAAATTCACCGGTATCTCTGGAGCTTACAAGCAAAGACTGGAAAAAAATCTTTGGATCGGTTTCGTTGTTTTTCTGGCATTGGCTGTTCCGAATGCTTTTTTTGTTGGTAATACAGGTGGTGAAGTTCTTAGTGGAAAGTATAGTGCTTCGCAGGTTGGAATCGGATTATTTTCTTCGTTTACCACTTTAAATTCTCCTTCCAATGTATCCTTAATTAACGGAAAATTGCCATAGCCTTTCAATTCTAAATCTCGAGATTATTAAATATTATTCCTTTATTCACCATTTAAACATTTTTCTATCAATTTCTTATCAAAATATATATTTTTACTTTTTGCTGTGCTATATGCGCATACTAATCCTCTTCCATTTTCCACATTGGAATACAATTCAATTTTTGTGTTGAAACCGCTTAATTCATCTTGAGAATTACTCTGCTCAAAACAGTATATGGCATTTTCATCTAAAGAATAAATCTTCGCATATAAATAAACAATCTCATATTCAGATAATTTCAAGTTGATCTCGTTCTCGTTCCAGGAACGGAAGTAATTTTTTTCCTGAACGGAATTTTTAATGCAATTTTTAAAATCATCGTTCGTTAATGTATAATTACAACTAACTTGAATATTAGCGCTTTGTAATAAATTTTCATAATACGGAGAGTTCAATTGAATCTCAAAATCATTGGAATCATGGTTAGACGCCGATAGAAATATTTTTACAAAGTAAGCTTCGGCAGATTTTTCTTTGTTCCAATAAAATTTAAAATTTTCAGGTAATTCACAAAACAAAGTGTCTTCCATGGGATTTTTACAAAAAACCGAATCCGGTATTTCCACCTCTGCTTGAACAGATTCATAATCCGGATGCGAAATTTTAACACTAACTTGATCAAAAGGTTTTAAAGGACATCTGAAATAATAATAGAAACGCCCCCAGTATTTTATAATACTATCAGGCTGCGACATATATTCGTAACCATTTATTTTGATTATAACCTTTATTGAATCTTTATCCAAATCCTGTTGCAGTAAGGATTCAAATAAATTTGTTTTAGAAATATGTAAAATCTGATTTGGATTACCGGAAGATAAAACGGAGCCGACAACTAACATGTTTTTACTTTTCTCGATTTCATAATCCGGCATGGTTGGCTCGCAACGATAAAAAAAGACAAGAATCAACGACATATATAGAAGTTTCTTTACCATAATTTCCCCCGAATTCCGATCGTTGCCATAGGCGGTATCTGAATTAGAGCTTCTGTGTCTTCCTCTTCATCCTCTTCTTGATAATCAAGGATATTTAACCTTCCATAAATATTGATAAGATTTAAGTACCATTCGAAATCTTTATTGTGCCATTTTATTTTACGTGAATAACTAATATCCATTCTATGATATGCAGGAAGTCGAAATTCATTTCGTTCGGAATAGATAACACCATCCGAATAGGCATAATTATTAATGAACCCTTCCTCGTAATCCGGAAATCCCGTGGAATAACTTCCAATTTGTTTAGTAAAATTTGCTCCGGAATGATAGATAAATTTCAATCCAATTGTGGTTTTTTCAGAATGTTTATAAGTAATATTTGCCGTTAAATTATGAGGCATATCATATTTCGGTTTATAACTTTCACCGTTGAATAGTTTTTGTGTACTGGAATACGTATAAGAAATACTGGTACCAAATTTTTCGATTTCTTTCCGGAATAATAATTCAAATCCGGTCGAGTTCGCTTCACCACAGATAAAATCAGGATGGATTTTTGAGAATTTATTCGTGTTATACTCCACTAATTTATGGATTGACTTTTTGTAAATATTCAAAACCATATCAAAATTCCCGGTATACTTTATGCCAAATACACACTGATCGGCTTCCATCATTGGTATATTTTCAGGGATGCCAACCCAGGCATCAAACATGGAAAGCAGTATCTCTTCTGTGCCAATAGTGATCAAATTTTGATGTGTACGACTTATTTGAAAATTTGTTGCTATTGTTGGAGTTATCATGTAGTCAATACTAATAAACGGAGAAAATCTTGCATCCTTTTCTCCAACCGAAATATATCTACCCCCTGTGGATAAATATACTCCCTTAAATATTTCCTTATAATAGTCTAAGAAATATGATATTTCATTATGATGAGTTAGAGGAATTTTCAATTTTTGATAGCTAAATCCATCCGATCTCAATAGATATGTTAATCTTTGGATTTCTCCACCAACCCTAATTTTACCGAACGACCTGCCGGCATAACTGAAATATGATTTATATTGAATACTATTCAATTCGTTGTCGATATATTCGATATATACTGTGTCTTCGGGTAAATATTCTGCTTTGAATGAGCTGTGCGATATCTGGGTTGTGAGGCTTAACTTGGGATTAATAAAATAGACATGTTTTCCGCCAATCGCTGTATTTCTCCAAGTATAACATGGTAAATCCGACTGGTCGGCAGCACCAACATCGTATATATCACGACCAATGTATGAAGAAAATTCTATTCTGTGCTTTTCCCATGGTTTTATCACAATTTTTCCCATTCCGTCAACAAAATTATACGGAAATCTCCAATCGGAATCTGCCAATTTGAATATTGTATTTGCAATTAGATCAGCGTATGTTCTTCTCACACTCACCATATAGCTACCAAAAGGTAATGGCCCCTCTGCTCTTATTTTTGAACTTAGCATGCTAATATTCAGATATCCGCTATGTTCATCACTTTTTCCATCACGCATATTGATGTCAAATATACTGCTTAAACGATTTCCATTTCTTGCGTCACAGATTATTTTCTGCATATTTGCTTGCTGAATTGCATCGGAATCAAAAGTGCTGAATATTCCCGATAAATGATAAGGGCTGAAAATTGGCATTCCATCCAGCAAAATTAAGTTCTGATCGCGATTTCCCCCTCTGACGTAAAGTCCAAGATTCCAATCATTTGCCGTTGTCACTCCGGGAAAAGTTTCAATCGTCCGAAACAGATCAGGCTCACCGACTGAAGGCAAATAATCTATATCTCGTATATTTATCGTAATATTACTTGTAGTATGTATCTCTCCATATTTTTCCCCATATACTTCTATCTCAGGGCTTTGCAAGGTGGCTCTTTTCAGTTCTATTTTTAAAAATTGAATGCGTTTTCCCTTAAGGTCGACTCGTCTTGTCTGTTTTTCATATTGAATATGCGAGAAGATTATTTCATATTCTCCCGCCTTAATATCTGTTAAAGCAAAATAACCATTCTCATCAGTTGAGCAACCGGTTTCCAATTTCTTTATAAAAACATTTACTCCGATTATCGGTTCTTCTGTAGAATATTCACAGACAAAACCATGGATTGATACGGATTGTGAAAATAAAGTTTTAACTATTACTAAACTTATAATTATAATCTTTTTTATATTTATCATAACGCACCAAAATCAGAATGGGGTATTGGCTTGTATAAGCTAATACCCCTTTTATTTACTTACCTACAGCCATCCAATAGGATATAAAATCCATAAAAATGTTTTGACCAACCAGAAGAGTAATTTTAGCATGAGGCCCATTAAGCCACCCTGAATCAGTAACCGATGCGTAGCGACATCAAGCATTAAATCATCATTATTTCCTGCATCATCTTCTAAAATTTTTACATATGGATTAGGATAAGGAGTACTACCCTCCCATACAATCAAAATATTAATACCATAATAAGTCTTTTCTTTGCGTTTACCCATATCAACTGTAGTAGTCCATCCATCATATAGATAGGATCTAGCAATTACTTCTGCTTTTCCTTTATACCATGGTTCACAGTCATGTTCAACTTGTAAATCTTGTACTTTTATTAAATTATGTGCAATACCAGGGTGTGGTAATTGAAAATCAAAATGCGCAAGAGTTGTCTTTGCCAATGATACATTATCATTGCGATATGCATAATTTCCATCCTCAACTCTTTCATTCAATCCAACAATAATAACCGGAAAATCAGGCTCTACTTTCGCATCCAGAACATGCTCATTTCCTTCGGAATCATAGGCATAAATCTCTTCTACTTCAATGTCATCAATTGTTAATGGAGTATAGGCAACCAGAATTGTCGACTCTCCATCCCACTTTTCAAAATTGACAGGGAGCGAAATCTGTAATAACGGCACTTCTTCTACATCATCAACAGATATGAATGATCCTCTACCTTTGCTTAATCTGTTGCTAATTAATTCTCTGAATTTCCCTTTGCCTGAAATATTCTCGTCTCTAACTATTTCCCATAAAACATCATAGTCACCATCGAATTTTTTATCTATTTCCTGCTTTAATAATCTGCAAGCTCCCAGATTTGAAAGCGTTTTTGCCAATGCTTTGGTAAAGTATTTTAAACGAATTTCACTGGCAAAATCCATGTTTCCTTTGGCTAGAGCACTATGATAATTATCAGTATCGAATTCATCAAGGACTATTTTATCTGTTTGTAAATCGTCTTGCGGGGAGGTCATATTATCTTTGCTACAATGCACGATAAGAAACGCTAAAATGTGGCAATTTATCATTGCCCTTTCTGCGTTTACTCTGCATTGAATAATCATAAATATTCTATAAAAAAGTTACTTTTTAATATAACAATTCTTGTATATTTCAACGGCTGAGCCAAAAACTCCTAATCCACCTGTAATGCCATATTGATCTTTCTCTTTTACCACATATTCATAGAAATTTTCATCAAATGCAGTAATCTTTATCCAATATGGTCCAGAACCAGAAAAAATCCCCGAATCTATATGGTAATTATTAGCAAATACTACTTCATCTAATAAGGGAAATAAATTACCACTATCATCTTTTTTATAAACTGAAAACTTATAAGCTTTGACATTCTTTTGAGACTCCCATTGGACGTGCAAGTCATCATCTATGCTAATATCAAAATCATTCGGAACCTTTGTTTGACCAGTTATTGTATCTCCCTCGAGTGTAATTATTTTCATTCTATAAATTTTTCCGGGTGTAACCTCAAGAGAATCTGAATAGTAATTATAGTCCCAAGAAAAATCTATACCAACACCCCTTATCACATAATCTTCATTTCTTTTAAAATGTATATCGTTGATAATAAGAGATATATCATCTACGTAACTTGGTTCTGTATGATCATTAGAGACAACTTTTGTAATAACTGCCTTTTGTCTGGATTCTCCCGTTATTAGCAGAATATTTACCACAAGCGATTCTTCTGGTTCAGGAACAGTAGGGTCCCGTTCACATCCATGGATCATAAAAAAGAATAAAAAAAGTAGATATATTTTTAAGAAATGCATATTAAACCTCAAAAACTAAACTCTACCCCAATAGAAGGAATAATGGGCAGAGAATTAGTTGAGCCTTGTCTTATAATATTTCCTTCCATATCTGTTATAATAATATCACTCCAATAATCTCCCCAATCATATCGTAATATATTACCCCTGTTAAGCAGATTTAGTACCTGCACATATACAACATAATCTATATTTTTCCAGTTATATTTTTTTCTTAAAGAAATATCCAGACGAAAGTAATCGGAAAGTCTTGCGGAATTTTTTGTGTCGTTTATAAAACGCGGCGCTAAATAGTTATAAGAATCCAGGCTTTTAGATCCAACATATCTCCCAATAATAGGTGTATATGGAATACCGCTTCTGTAACTAATCCGGGTATTTAGAAACCACTTTTTAGCGACATGAAATCCTATAATACCGTTTAAGCAGTGTGGACTATCCCAATCTGGCGGACAGGTAACACCTTCGAATGTTTCTAAACTTTTTTGAAATGTATAAGAAAGTTGATAAGTGATACTGCCTCTTTTTTTCTGAAACAACAAATCAAATCCAGAAGTTTTTCCGGAGCCTCTTATAAAAGATGGAAAATCATCAGTTTGTATTTTTACAATATCCCGAAAGTATCTTTGATATACTTCTATAC
>JAGHBC010000087.1 GCA_021161185.1 Fidelibacterota bacterium | reverse complement strand
GCAATCTGGCTAAAATTGAGCCTTATCTTGTCATTAAAGAAAAATTTAAATTAACAGATGAAGAGATTGTTTATGTTGGTGATGATTTGGTTGACATTCCGCTCTTACGTCGGGTTGGCGTCGGGATAGCGGTTGCCAATGCGTTACCCGAAGTTAAACAGTACGCTGCTTATGTTACGAAAGCTGCGGGCGGACATGGTGCGATCCGGGAAGCCATTGAATTGATTTTAAAAGCTCAGGATAAATTCAATTTAGCCGTAGAGCGAGTTACCAAAGCCACTTATAAGGATTAGTAATATATGCCGTCATCATATTTGGAAAAAGCGCGAGAAGTAATTCGGGGTGAATCAAAAGCGATTGCCAATCTTGAAAAAAGGATTGATGAGAATTTTGAGAAAGTCGTCGAAATTTTATATGAAATAAAAGGCAAAGTTATTTTAACAGGCGTAGGGAAATCAGGATTAATCGGTCGTAAGGTCGCCGCAACACTGTCGTCCACAGGTACCCCCAGTTTTTTTATTCATGCTTATGAGGCAGGCCATGGTGATTTAGGCGGAGTCGGTAAAAACGATGCTTTAATTGCTGTTTCCAACAGCGGTGAGACCAGTGAGATAATTTATTTGCTGCCCTTTGTCCGGAAAATGAAAATCCCGGTGATCGGATTTGTGGGCAATAGCCGGTCTTCTTTAGCCCAAAAATGTGATATCATTATCAATACCGGAGTGGAATTGGAGCCCTGTCCGCTGGGGATTGTTCCCACTGCCAGTGCGGTTGTGGCACTAGCCATGGGTGATGCTCTGGCAATTGCCCTTATGGATAAACGAAAATTTAAAGAAAACGATTTTGCAGGATTGCATCCCGGTGGTTCATTAGGTCGTCGCCTATTAACAACCGTGCAGGATCTGATGAATACCGGAGAGAAGCTTCCTTTTGCCGGGCTTGATGATTCGATGAAAAAAGTACTTTTTAAGATGACGGAAAAGGGCTTCGGAGTTGTCGGTATTCTTGATAAGGTGAACAATTTAGCGGGAGTGATTACCGATGGAGACCTTCGCAGAGGTCTGGAAAAAGGCAATAATTTTCTGGAAAAGTCGGCGAAAGACATTATGTCATCCAATCCTAAATGGATAAATTCCAATACTCTTGCAATCGACGCCTTGTATCAGATGGAAGAATATGCGGTTACCAGTCTGTTTGTTTATGAATCTGAAAAAGTCGGCAAACCTGTAGGAATTATTCATATCCATGATATATTGCGTTACGGTATAATGCCATGAAAAAAATCCTCTTTTATCTGTCTATCGCAATTATTACTATTTCGTGTTCAACAGTTGAAGAAGATAGTGTTATCGTTAAGGAAAACCGGTATCCAGACCAGGAAAGCTGGAATACTGATATAATTTTAACCAAGGATGGACAAAAACGGGCTGTCGTGCTTGCCGGACATCTAACTAAATATAATGATGAATCGGTCGTTGTTCTGGATGAAAAAGTCGATGTGGATTTCTTTGATGAAGAGCAGTCTCACCTGTCACATCTGAAATCACACAAAGCCAGGGTTAATGAGCGTACAAATGACCTGCTTGCCCAGGGAAATGTCGTTGTGGTTTCGGATAGCGGTGTCACACTGTATACCGAGGAGCTGCGCTGGAATCACAAGCGGGAACGCATTATATCCGATGTTTTTATCACTTTGGTAAGTGACAAAGACACATTAACGGGCATTGGATTTGAGTCGGATTCTGATCTACGGAACTGGATAATCGATAAGCCTGCTGGTGTAACCGATCGAAAATTGAAGTAAATAACAGATGCATGTACAGGGAAAAATACTAAGAGGAGAAACCCTCTGCAAAATTTATGGCAAGCGCACGGTTGTAGATTGTGTTTCCGTAGAGGTGCGAAAAGGGGAAGTGGTTGGGCTGCTGGGTCCTAATGGTGCCGGAAAAACCACGACTTTTCACATGTTTACCGGAATGGTCAAGCCCAGCGCCGGCAGAGTTTTTATTAACCAGCAGGAAATTACGCATCTACCAATGTACAAACGCGCTCGCCTGGGGGTCGGATATTTATCTCAGGAGCCATCGGTATTCCGAAAATTGTCTGTTGAAGATAATTTACTTTTGGTCTTGCAGACTCTCGGTATTAGCAAAAAAGAACAGACCGACCGGCTTGAATCTTTACTGGACGAGCTGGACATCCGGAAATTCCGAAAGAGTAAAGCCTATACATTGTCCGGTGGTGAACGCCGCCGAACGGAAATTACACGCGCCCTGGTGACTAATCCTGATTTTATCCTTCTCGATGAGCCGTTTGTGGGAGTTGATCCTATTGCCGTTGAAGACATTCAGAAGATTGTTGTTGATCTAAAAAACCGTAACATCGGGGTCTTAATTACCGACCACAACGTTCATGAAACCTTGTCGATTACGGATCGATCATATTTAATGTTTGAAGGTCGGATATTAAAAGCGGGTACATCGGAATATTTAGCTAACGATGAAGACGCAAAACGCTTATATTTAGGAAACAGTTTTCGACTGGACAGATAGATGCAATTATCACAATCACAAATTCAAAAACTTTCCCAGGAGCTGCGTTTAACTCCGCAGCAGATTCTCCAATCTACTATTTTGCAATTGACCACTCTGTCTCTGGAAGCGAAAGTAGCTCAGGAGTTGGAACAGAATCCGGTGCTTGAGGAAGTTGAGCCCGAAGATCAACCGGTAGAGGACGAAAAAACTTCGGACAAAGAAGATGAGAAAGAAATTGATTGGGATGAGATACTTCCCCGGAATGATGATTACGTTCCCAAGGAAGAGTTTGACCGGAGTAAAAAGGAATATCATTTAGTTCAGGTTTCGCCGCGCGGTTTAGTGGATCACCTGTTCGATCAGTTAAAACTGATGAATCTAAAACCCAATGAAGTGCAGATCGCCCATGAAATTATCTGGAATATTGATGAACGCGGCTATTTGACGGTGCCTATTGAAAATATTGCCTATAGCCTGTCGGTAACCGTCGCGCAGGTGGAAAGAGTTCTCAATCAGATCCAGCAGATGGATCCTGCCGGCATCGGAGCCAGAGATTTACGGGAATGCCTGCTGATACAGCTCCGGCAGATAAAAGGAGTTGAAGACTCGATCCTTATCGTAAGGGATCACTTTGACGATTTTGCCAATCGCCGTTTTCCACAGTTAATGAAAAGTCTGGGGTGGAATAAAGAACGGATTCAGCAGGTTCAGGATACGATTGTAAAATTGAACCCGCGCCCCGGCAGCACTTTGGCGGCTGCGGATTCGAATTATGTGGTACCGGATTTGATCGTTGAAAAAGTCGGTGACAAATACATTGTGGAAGTCAATGACACCCGACTTCCGGAATTGCGGATCAGCTCCAGCTATATGCAGATGATATCAAACGGTGAGAAACTCAATTCCGAAACCAAAAATTACCTGAGAAAAAAAATCGATATGGCAAAGTGGTTTATCCAGGCGATACATCAGCGCCGTCTGACGATGATCAGAGTCATGGAAGCAATTATCAAACGCCAGAGCGATTTTTTTGAGAATCCCCAAAATCCATTAAAACCCATGATTCTCAAAGATATTGCCGAAGATGTCAATATGGATATTTCGACAATTAGTCGGGTCACCAATGGTAAATACGTTCAGCTCTACTCCGGAATTTACGAATTGAAGTATTTTTTCAATGAAGGGATGATGGATGACAACGGTGAAGAGGTATCAACAAGAATTATCAAAGTAAAATTAAATGAAATTATTGAGTCTGAAGACAAACAAAAACCCTATAGTGACGATACTTTGGCAAAGTTGCTGAAAAAAGAGGGCTTTCCGATAGCCCGCCGAACGGTAGCAAAATATCGGGAACAATCAAAAATTCCCGTCGCACGATTGCGACGAAATATTTAAAAGGAGGTCGATATGGGTTTGAAAAAAGTAAAAATAGGCGGTAGTGAATTTGAGGTATCATCGTCACAAACCTGGATGTTTGTGGCAGTGCTGCTGCTTATTGCCGTTGTAATTACCGTGGCGATGTCGTTTTATACGGTCGATGCCAATGAAAACGGGATTGTCTTGCGGTTTGGGAAATATTATAAAACAACTTACCCCGGACTTCATCTCAAATTACCATGGGGAATCGATAAACTGTACAAGATTAAAGTCGGTTATCAATGGAAAGAAGAGTTTGGTTTCCGAACGGCTCGTCCGGGTGTTAAGACAATCTATTCCAAGAATCGGTTTACCGATGAATCCTGGATGCTCACCGGTGATTTAAACATTGCCGATGTACAATGGATCGTTCAATACAAAATTAAAGATCCCTTCAAATTCCTTTTTAATGTTCGGGAACAGAGCGGAACAATTCGGAATGTAGCCGAAGCTGCGATGCGTTTTATAGTCGGCGACCGATCATTTCAGGAAGTTTTACAATCTGACCGCCGGATAGTTGCTCAGCTGGCTCAGGAATATATGCAGGAGACTTTGAACAATTATGATATGGGTGTAAATATTGAACTGGTGCAACTGATTACAGTTCAACCGCCGGGGCCGGTTTTTGACTCTTATAATGAAGTTAACCGGGCGAAGCAGGAACAGGAAACAGCTATAAATGAGGCAAATCAGGTATATAACAAGGAAATTTTCCGGATTCGGGGCGAAGCCGAACGAATGGTCCAGGAAGCGCGGGGCTATAGCATTAATCGGATTAATCGGGCTAGTGGAGACGCCAAACTTTTCACTTCCGTATTTAACGAATACCAGAAAGCGAGGGAGGTTACCCGACAGCGCCTGTACCTGGAAACCATGGAAAAAGTAATGCGGAGTGTGGATAAAAAAGTATTGATAGATAAAGAGGTGAAGAATCTGATACCGCTTCTGAATCTTAGCGGGAAGGAGATGGCCAAATGAAAACGAGAAAAATCTTTTTACTGATAATTTTAATCCTGGTTGTTTTACTCATCACCACGAGTGTTTTTATTCTTGATGAAACCCAGCAGGCGATTATTACAAAATTTGGAAAACCTGTTGGGCGCCCGATTACCTCCGCAGGCATTCATTTGAAAATGCCCTTTATCCATAAAGTGATTGTTTTTGACAAACGCACTCTGGAATGGGATGGTAATCCTCAGGAAATTCCAACCAGCGATAACAAATTCATCTATATCGATACCTTTGCCCGGTGGCGGATTTCCGACGCACTGGCTTTTTATAAAAGCAATCGCAGTGAAATGGTCGGCTATTCCCGTCTTGATGATCTTCTCGATGGTGCTGTCCGCGATGAAGTGGCAAACTATTCCTTACCGGAAATTGTCAGAAGTTCCGAGCGCCCCATGATTATTCCTGAAGTGGAATCGGCAGCCGGGGAGAGTGATATAGAAGGTAACCGCCTGGAGGAAATAAAAGTTAAAGGCGCCCGGAAACAAATCACTGATTCTATCATCAAGAATGTTAGGAAGAAATTGGTAGATCTAAATTTGGGCATCGAAGTGATTGATTTAAAAATTAAAAAGATAGATTATAATACCGAAGTTCAGAAAAAAGTTTTTGACCGGATGATTTCCGGACAGCTCCGGGTTGCGGAAAAATACCGCGCCATCGGGCAAGGTGAAAAACAACGCATTCTCGGTAGACAAGATCAGAAAAAGAAGGAGATTCTATCTAAGGCTTATCTCGAAGCTCAAAGTATAAAAGGAAAAGCCGATGCTGAAGCTATCAGAATTTACGCGGACGCTTATAACAGATCGACTGACTCCCGGGATTTTTATAAATTTATGCGAACATTGGATGTTTATAAATCGACGATTGACACTTCGACCACGCTGATCCTGTCAACAGACAACGAATTCCTGCAATATCTGAGTTCGCCGAAATAATCTTGACTGGTTTCTAAAAGATCGATATATATAAAGGTAAAAACAGTATGAGTGATAATAATGATTATCAAAGAGGGTTATTGCAGATCAGATCGACTACCGTCATAGGGGTTCGCCGTGATGGTAAAGCCGCCATGGGTAGCGATGGTCAGGTAACAATGGGTGATACGATTATGAAACATCAGACCCGGAAAATTCGGAAAATATATCATGATCAGATATTGGTCGGTTTTGCCGGAGCCACGGCGGATGCTTTTACGCTTTTTGAAAAATTTGAAGGCGAATTGGAAAAGTATAAAGGAAATGTCCACCGCGCGGCAGTAGAATTGACTAAGATGTGGCGCACAGATAAGTATTTACGACGTCTGGAAGCGCTTTTAACGGTTATGAGTAAGGATACGTTATTACTTATATCCGGAACCGGCGATGTCATTGAACCGGACGACGATATTGTCGCGATCGGTTCCGGTGGGAACTATGCGATTGCGGCGGCCCGGGCTTTGATGAAATACAGCGACTTGTCAGCGTTTCAAATCGTTGAAGAATCGCTTAAAATAGCGTCGCAGATTTGTGTATATACAAACGATAATTTGACAGTGATGGAACTATGAACAGAGAAGAATTAACTCCAAGAGAGATTGTCAAAGAGCTGGATAATTATATTATCGGTCAGGATAAAGCAAAAAAAGCGGTTGCAATCGCTTTGCGAAACCGCTGGCGGCGTCAACATGTCGAAGGCCCTATAAAAGAGGATATTTTACCTAACAATATCATTTTAATTGGGCCGACGGGAGTAGGCAAAACTGAAATTGCCAGGCGTCTTTCCAATCTTGCTCACGCTCCGTTTATTAAGGTGGAAGCATCGAAATTTACCGAGGTCGGATACGTTGGCAGAGATGTGGAATCAATTATCCGGGATCTTGCAAATATTTCTGTGAATATGGTCAAGGCGGAGCGGATTGCAGAAGTCAATGAACAGGCCATAGCTATGGCGAATGAACGGATTTTGGACATCCTTTTACCTCCCCGGGGAAGTGCCTCTGATTCAGGAACGTCACTGGAAACGAAGGATGAACAGTTTGCGCGGACCCGTGAAAAATTCCGGGATATGTTGGATAGAGGTGATCTGGATAATCGCGTAATTGAGATAACGGTTCATAAAGGCAGTATCCCGATTGCCCAGGTATTCGGTCCCGCCGGGATGGAAGAGATGGGTCTGAATCTGTCGGAGATGCTTGGTAGCGCATTTCCTAAAAAGAAAAAAGTTCAGAAGGCAACGGTTGTTGAAGCCCGTAAAATATTTACTCAGGAAGAGGCTGAAAAACTGATTGACATGGAGCGGATTACTCAGGAAGCGATCCGGCGGGTTGAGGAATCCGGGATCGTATTTCTTGACGAAATCGACAAGATTGCCTCCAGCCACGGTGACAGCGGCAGGGGACCGGATGTTTCCCGCGAGGGAGTTCAGCGGGATATTCTTCCAATAGTTGAAGGATCAAATGTCCAGACCAAATTTGGAGTGGTGAAAACCGATCATATCCTCTTTATTTCAGCCGGCGCTTTCCATATGACAAAACCTTCGGATCTTATTCCGGAGCTCCAAGGACGGTTTCCCATCCGGGTGGAAATGGAGAGCCTTGGAAAAGAGGAGTTTATCAAGATTCTGCGGAATCCTCGGAATGCTCTGCTAAAACAATATGCCGCCTTGCTTGAGACAGAAAATGTTGAATTGACTATTGATGACGATGCGGTTGAAGAGATTGCAGCTTTAGCCGCCGAGGTAAATGAAAAAATGGAAAACATCGGAGCACGTCGCCTACATACCGTACTGACAACCTTACTCGAGGAAGTGCTGTTTTCAATACCGGACAAATCAATTAAAAAGGTAAAAGTGAACCGTGACATGGTGATAGAAAAATTATCCGATGTGATCAAAGACAGAGATTTAAGCCGCTATATTCTTTAGGAGGATTGAGTGAAAAGAGATTTTATTCATATTACAGATTTTTCGACTGCTGAAATTAAGGAGGTTTTGGAATTAACCGCAAAAATTAAAGCCTATGTAAAAGAGGGTAAAGAGTATACGCCTCTAAAAGGCGCTAATATGGCGATGATTTTTGCCAAACCGTCCGCACGCACCCGTATTTCCTTTGAGACCGGAATGTCCCAGCTTGGCGGACATGCTATTTATCTGGGACCGAATGATATCGGGATAGGCAAACGGGAAGCCGTGAAGGATATTGCCAGGGTCATTTCACGCTATGACGATGTTATCATGGCTCGCCTATTTGAACATGCTCATATGCTCGCGCTGGCTGAATATGCCACGGTTCCGGTTATCAACGGATTGACTGACCTGAACCACCCCTGCCAGATTATGGCGGATATTTTTACCGTTCTGGAACATCGAAAACATCTGGATGATCTAAAGATTGCTTTTATCGGAGATGGTAACAATGTAGCCAACTCCTGGATCAACCTGGCGGCCAGGCTGCCCATGCATTTTGTTTTGGCGTCGCCGAATGGCTATGATCCCGATCCGCAGATTCTTGCCGGCGCCCGGAAAGCCGGATTAAGCATTATAGATATTGTCAGAAATCCTACTGAAGCCGTAAAAGACGCCGATGTGATCTATACCGATGTATGGGCAAGCATGGGACAAGAGGCGGAAGCCGAAAAACGCCGGCGTGATTTCATACCATTTCAGGTGAATAGCGGGTTAATGAAGTATGCTAAAAAAGATGCTTATGTGATGCACTGTCTGCCGGCTCATCGCGGCGATGAAATTACCGACGAAGTTATCGATAGCCCCAATTCAATCGTTTTTGATGAGGCCGAAAACCGGATGCATGTTCAGAAGGCGATTATCGTCAAACTGATGCTCGGCTAATATCCGTCCGGCAAAATAATTATGCCTTCCGGTAGTTGCTGCCGGAAGGCTTTTTATATTTCATCAAATTAAAGAAAGGTTTTAGATAATGAGATTGTTAAATGGAGACCGATATTGAATAATAATTTTGATGTTTGCAATAAAATTGCTGACAATTTATTTTGTATACAATATATTACATGTTAGTGGAATAAATGGGGAAGTGTTAGCATAAACATATTAATTTGTAAAACCGATTTTTACAGAGGTAACGCTATGGAACAAGATGAAATATATCGTCTGTTGATCGAAAACATTAACGACGGTATCGTAATCAGTCAAAACGACAAATTCATTTTTTTCAATAAGCAATTTGTCAAAATGCTTGGATATGAGGGTGATGAACTCTTAATGAAAGATTACCGGGACGTCTATACGGTCCGTGGTCTTCAGATACTACAGGGGCGAACCAAACGCCGTAAACTGGGGGAAAGGGTTCCTGCTCAATATGAAACAGTATTCAAGAGGAAAGACGGTACAGAGATTGACGTTGAAGCCAATGTGACCATAGTTGATTACAAAGGTGATAAAGCAACTTTTGCCGTTATCCGGGACATTACGGAACGTAAAAAAGCAGAAGAAGAAATCCGGACCCAAAAGCAGTATTTTGAAGCACTGTTCAACAGCTCGCCCAGCGGCATTGTTTCATTAGACATGAAAGAAAGAATTGTCCAAGTTAATCCTCAATTTGAAAAGCTATTTGGTTATAAATCGGAAGAAATAGTTGGAAAAAAAATTGATAACATCATCGTTTCGAAGAAGTTGCATAAGGATGCCGTTGATTTAACAAAGCTGGTTTACCGGAGTGGAGTTGCTGTCAAAGAGACGAAGCGAATGAGAAAAGACGGTACCCTGATTGATGTCTCCATCGGAGCAGCGCCGATTTTTATTGGGGGCAAACAGACCGGAGCGTTGGGAATTTACACTGATATTTCCGACCGGAAAAAAGCAGAAGCAGAAACCCAGACTCAGCGACAATATTTTAAGGCATTGTTTAACAGTTCGCCGAGTGGGATTGTTTCGCTGGATATGGATGAAAAGATCGTGAATTGCAATCCCCAGTTTGAGAAACTTTTCGGATATTCACGGGAAGAAATTATTGGGAAGATGATTGATGATATTATTGTTCCTGAGAATTTACTACAGGACGCCAGGGAGATCACAAAACTGGTTCAGCAAGGCGGCATTGCAGTTAAGGGGGCAAAACGCAAACGGAAAGACGGCGGATTGATAGATGTTTCGATAGGAGGTGCTCCGATTATTGTTGACGAAAAACAGGTCGGAATTCTTGCAATTTACCTGGATATCACTAATATAAAAAAAGCAGAACAACAAATCCGAACTCAAAAACAATACTTTGAAGCGTTATTCAATAGTGCCGTCGATGGCATTGTATCTTTGGATTTAGAAGATTGTATTGTTGATGTGAACCCTCAATTCGAAAAATTGTTTGGATATAAAATAAGTGAGATAAAAGGCAGAAATATCGATGATGTCATTGTCCCCAAAGGTAATTTCAAGGAAGCCAATGAAGTAACCCACCTTATCCAGAGAGGAGGGATTGCAGTCAGTGAAGGGAAAAGACTTAGGAAAGACGGGAGTTTGATTGATGTATCTATTGGCGGGGCGCCGATTGTTGTAGAGGGTAAACAAATAGGTGTATTAGCTATTTATCGTGATATTACCGACAGAAAGAAATCCGAGGGAGAACGGGAACGTATTATTCAGGATCTTCAGGATGCGCTTAACCGTGTAAAAACTCTTAGCGGATTAATACCGATTTGCGCTAATTGTAAGAAAATTCGTGATGATGAGGGATATTGGAGCGATGTGGAACTCTATATCAGTAAGCATTCGGAAGCGGAGTTTAGTCATGGTTTATGTAATGAATGTATGGAGAAATTGTATCCTGAGCAATATGCACGCTTAAAAGCACAAGGTAAATTAACCGGCAGTTAAGCTTAATCAGCCGATGGCTCATTCAGTTTACTTTCTCTTTTCTCCCGACGATGGTCAATAATTGATTTTATAATAATTACCGGCAAGACAATATATAAAATTGCGTTTATGTACTGATCACAAATATTACTCGGCCAGGGGAAAGGTCGAAAAATAAAAAAATCAGTTGCATAGCCCCGGAATAATATCTCCAGAACATTTCCCATGGCGCCGATCGTAAGACTGAGGATGATAGTATAAATTGTCCGGCTAGCGTGGTCAAGATCATCTTTCACAAGAGATCGTGCAAGTGAAAATATTAAGAAACTGACAAAGAATAATCCCGCTAAGGCCCAAATAAAATGGTTGTTGATAGGGCCGAAGAGGAAATGATAGCCGGTATTGTGAGTTCGGTAAAAATATAAAAAAGGCAGAAATGTTGAGACGGTTTTCTCAAAGGGAAGGCGCGCGTTGGCGATGAATTTTGTCAGGAAGTCAATGATTAATAAAACACTGCCGGCGCTAAACGCGAATACCAGATTTAATTTCCATATTTTCATAAAATATTTCTATGTTTTGGGTTGATTGATTATTGGTGCGAACGCCGGTATTGCTCGATAAATCGGGCCGGGTCTTCCCGG
The DNA here is from genome assembly GCA_021161185.1 of Fidelibacterota bacterium. Lineage (GTDB taxonomy): Bacteria > Fidelibacterota > UBA2242 > UBA2242 > UBA2242 > DPVY01. The sequence goes on along the minus strand of JAGHBC010000087.1, from coordinate 7,719 downwards.
CTGCCGCGTATTTTTCTGAATAAAGTTATATATATATTTTCTATCTCCGGATCTTCTTTCTCCGCCCCTGGATTCAAAACGAGTCCTTTTAAAACATGTCCCCACCCTTCCGTTAATTCACCGGTATGAGCCTGTATTGCTCCAAGAAGAATCAAAGTATTTTCCTGTTGCAAATCACCATATTTAGCACATTGAGAGATCAGATTCAAGGCATATTGAAATTTCTTTTGATGATAAGCGTTTCGGGCAAGCTTTAAGTATATCCGAAAATTGAGATTATTACAAACTGAATCGACCCGGGAAGATGAATCGGGTGGGTGAGTATAATCTTGATTAAGATCGGGCATATTTGCTCGCAGCGCTTTAACTAAAAATTGATTTGACAGGTTAAGAAAAGTTGTGTCACTATATCCGATGATTGTATCTGACAATGCCATCAGTTTTTCAGGGTTTTGATAATCCGATTCAACAATTATCTTGCCCAATTTCAATATCTGCCGGTTACGCAAGCTATCAGTCTGGAAACATCGATTCATATACGGAAGAATTGCCAAAGCTACAGATGTTGTCGTTAAACCCCGGGTATTACTGACCATCTGATTTACGGAAGCACTATCTTTAGCGATTTTTGAAAAAATGTATCGGTATAGCAGATCCCGGGCAGGAGGACTTATTTGAACCGGTAATAGATCGGTTGTGAATTGCATTGCGGCATCCGGATTGCCCGATTCGGTATCGAGGATATTTAGAACACGACTTACCGCTTTCGGAGTACTGTCACTTTGCGGATGATCGTAAATAAATTTTATCAGCCGGCGGGCTTGTTCCACAGGCGGCTCAATTTTTAGGATTGATTGGTATTCTTCGATTTCCTTGTTAGCCGTACACGTATAAATAAAGAGGAAAATAGTTATTAATAACAGAAGGTTTTTAAGATATTTTATGTTCATAATTAGCGGCAATTTATTTTTTCTTTATAAGGCGCTGCCAACTAAACAGAGGCGCCCGCTTCGGTATGTAACCGGCAGCAGCCGACCGTACATCCTGCACAGAAACGAAAATATTCGGGTCGACTTCGTGTGCCAGAGTCAGCAAATTATTGACCTCTTTACGCGGGACAACAATGAAAATAATATTTACCTGACCTTTTGCGCCATTTGCCTTAATAACGGTAGTGCCAAAACCGGCATCCCGAAGAGCCATTGGAAGAATTTCCATGGTGTTGCGAGTGATTATTCGAACGGCCTGTAATCCTAATCCAATCTTATCTTCTATAGTGATTCCCACATAATTACCCGAAGCAAACCCCAGCCCGTAAGCGAGGAAACAGGCTATATTATCAAGATGCTGCATTACCTGGGAGATAGCTAATAACCAGATGGAAATCTCAAGGAAGCCCAATAGAGCGGCGATGGTTTTTTTCCCTTTCGACACTAAAATAATTCGAAACGTCCCAATGGAGACATCGGTAATCCTGGCAAGAAAAATCAGAAGTGGTATGATTATCCAGGTAAACGTCCAGGAGTTTGTTGAAAAGAATTCCATAATATTTTTGCTTATTGTTATTCAAACAACTCGATATTTCCACCGGTATGAAGAAATACAACCGTCTCCCCGGCTTTGATTTTCCCCGAGCGGCAATAATCAATTAAACCGTGGGCGGCTTTCCCCGTGTAAACATAATCCAGAAAAACCCCTTCCTTTTTAGCGAAAAGTTCCACGGCTTCTTCACAACCTGCGGTTCTTTTACCGTAGCCCTCACCAATATAACTTTCATCCACATGCACGAGAGAGTCCGGTATATTGATATTAAGAATATTACCAGCCGATCTTGCAAGTTTCAAAACGTCGGATTCCAGTTGATCGCGGGGTACATCCACGCTCATACCAATGATCTCACCCGGCCAGCCGCTGATAGCTTTTCCGGCTACTAAACCGGCTTGAGTTCCGGCAGAGGAAGAGGCATGAATTACTTTATCTACTGTCAAATTGTTCTTATCAAAATCATCTAATAATTCGCCCCATCCGGCAATATAACCCAGAGCTCCGATGGGAGTAGAACCACCGGGAGGGAGAAAATATACTTTCTTGCCATCGTACTCGAGCTGATTTTTTACCTCGATCGCTTTTTTCAAACGTTCTTCTGAATCTGTGGTATCGATATGGTGAATCCTTGCTCCGAGGATATGATCGATCAATAAATTACCGGTCGGATTTTCCGGTTCAAGTCCACTCAAGATTAAATGAACAGATAAACCGTATTTTGCGCCAATACCCGATAATATTCTACAGAAGTTAGATTGATTGGCGCCAATGCCGATAATAGTGTCACAGCCCTTTTGAAGGGCATCGGCGATTAAGAAATCAAATTTCCGGGTTTTATTACCGCCAAAGGAAAATCCGGTCAAATCATCCCGTTTTATATAAATATTCCGATCAAATATTTCTGAGAGGGAAGATAACCGATGAAAAGGGGTCGGTAACAGGGAAACCGGTTCCCGACTAATTTGAGACAGTATGTTGTTAATCTCATTCATTTATCAATACTCCAATTATTTATCACTCTGAAATTACAAATTCGTTTCAATTTTCAAAAGCATATCTGAAAAAGAATCCGTGATTAATTTATCTTGAAAAATCTGTTGGAATTAATCATATTCGGAGTGATGAGAGCGAATCGATTTATATATATCCCTTTAACTAACATTTCTCACTTTATAACTCTATGCTCCAAAGGAGTCTCCCCGTGGAATGCAGAGCAATAAATACAATAAGAAATAATTTAGGACACAAAGTTCATATAGAGAAGAAAGAATCTTGCTCCGAAGGGGGGTCTCTTATGAGAAAAGGATTCAATGCGGATAATCCCGGTCAATCAGAATGAAACCTTTGGAGAGAGAAACAAAAACAACAACCTTGGAAGGGTTGAACTTATAGATGAAAAAGAATTTTTACATATACAACAATTTAGAAAGAGCGATTCAACCCCGACAGGTCGGGGTTGCTATTAATGGTATGGCTTTTTTTCCATAGGTTGCGCCTATGGTTATTCATGTTCAACTCTTTCAGAGTTCAAGTGAGAAATGAGATTTTAGTAATTATGTTCAGGCTTCATCAGACAAAAAAGCATAGTCCGGAGATAACAAACAAATTTTCTTTATGAATCATTAGAGGACTTATGGAAAGAAAAAGAAATGCTCAGGAGAACTTCGCCCTAACCGCAATAGCAATTTATATATTTGCGGCTATCCTGCTTATCTCCTTCTTTGGCAGTTGTTCGTCAAATGTCCCCAAAGGCAGACTGCCCGAACCGGTAATTGAGGATCACCCGGAACTCGTAGATATGTATTGGAAAGCCTGGTCTCTCGTACATCAAACCAGAAAGCGCGGTAATAATACAAACCAATTCCCCCGGAATTATCTGAATATTGACAATAGCAGTGTAATCAGTCAGTGGTCGACGTTATCAGCGGCGCTTTTTACAGTTTATGGTTATCATGTTTACCCGGTTATGGAAAGTTTAGATCTCTTTTATGATAAACAGCGCTCCGACGGCTTTATATCCCGTGTGTATATCACCAATTCCGGTAGCCCGCTGCATTTGCCGACACGGCAGGAGCCCATGATCAACCCTCCGCTTTTTTCATGGGTGGAGTTAAAATATTTTTATCTGAGCGCCGATACGACTCGGTTACATAAAGTATTTCCGGTTCTGGAAAAATATTTTTTATGGCTGGATTCCAATTGCAGAGCCAAAAATAATATCGGAGGCTTATACTATTCTACACCTATCGGATCCGGGATGATGAATTTGCCACGGGGGGATGTTGAATTTGGCGGATGGACCGATTTATCTGCCCAAATGGCAATGTTTGCCAGACATTTAGCGGAAATTGCCAAAATATTAAATTTTGATACCAAAGCCGTTTATTACCAAAAAAAATATTTAAATATTTCCAATGCTGTTCAATCGAATCTATGGGATCCGGATTCGGCGTTTTACTATGATATTAGCCGCGAAGGTAAATCGGTAAAGCTGCAAACAATCGCCGGTTTTTGGCCATTAATTGCAAAAATACCTGATGAGCGAAACGCTGTCGGATTGATCCGACATTTAAAAGATTCCAGTGATTTCCGGCTGCCCCATATGTTTCCAAGTGTATCCATTAAAGAATCGGAATATAATTCAAAAGGATTCTACTGGCGAGGTGGAGTGTGGGGGATAACGAATTACATGATTGTTCGGGGATTGATGGAATATGGTAAATACTCTTTCGCAAACAGAGTCGCCTGGAATCATATCACAAATATGAGCAAGGTATATACTGATTTTGCTCCCGATACAATGGGGAATATTCTACTTCCGGGAAAAACGATCTGGAAACTCTATGCACCGGAAGGGCCGGAACCCGGGACACGCTGGGACGCAGATAATCTATGTGAACCGGATTTTATTGCTTTTTCCGGGCATGGACCAATTTCGATGCTCATAGAAAACATTTTGGGCTTTCAGGTCGATGCACCGGCAGATCAGCTTACCTGGACAATCACGCGGAGGGATAAGCACGGCATTAAACGTTTGACCTTTGGAGATAATGTTGTCTCAATCTGGGCGGATGGGCGAATCGAACCGCAATCTCTATTTACCGTTCATGGAGAAACTGATTCAGATGTAACTGTGAACTTTGTATTAGAAGCCGATACAATTTCAGTAAAATTTGAACCGGGCCCGATAGAAGTAACCTTCATCCCGGATAATTTTATATTGAAAGACCGGTTTTTACCTTAAACTAAAAAACCATGTCGTTTTTAATGTATTTTGCGGTTTTCAGAACATTAGCCACATAAGAACGGCTGTTGTTGTAGCGTAGCAGCGCTTTTTGCTGGTTTGATTTTTCTTCGTCCCAGCCTTTATGACTGAGAAAATTAGCGACACTCATGATAGCGTCGGTATAATTGTAAAGATCCACTTTACCGTCATTATCTCCGTCGACTCCATAGCACAAAACGCTGGAAGGTATGAACTGCGGGTATCCGAAAGCGCCGGCGTATGAGCCCGGCAGTTCTAAAATATCTATATGGCTTTCGAGATGAAGTCTAATTAAGCTGGCACATTCTGCTTTGGCCCATTCAGCTTTTCGATTCGCGCGCTCCTGATAAAAGGCGATTAAATCCTGACGCTGGTCGTAATCCAGATAATGATAATTTTCGTAGATATGGTTTTCTATTTTAGTCAAAGATTCGGGGCTATCGGCAAGCGCGAGTGAGCTCAGAATATTAAAGACAGAATATTTTCCAATAACTTTTCCCAGCTTTGTTTCTACAAAAAGAACCGCCACAATCGCTTCTTTATTAACTCCGTAAGTTTGTTCGGCAACATTCAATTGGTCTTCAAAGGTGTTGATAAACTCCTCGATTTCATATCCTTTCTTACCGCTATGAAAAAAAACGCTGCTGTAGCTATCCATCATCGGCGGCTTATAATAATTTATCGCGATATTGTCGTAATATTCAACTCTGGGATCCAGAAAAAGATGCCGGAAATCTGTTAACGGAAGATTATTTTCCTCAAGATAAGTAAATAAATTTTCATACCGTTGCAGCTGATTATTCCGGTATTCCGGCTGACTGGATTGTTTGAAGCCCCGGGAAAATCCAATAAACAGGACGAGGATTAAAAAACCGGACCTGAATAAATGTATATATTTCTTTTTGTTTATTTTCATTTAATTTTCTTTATTAGAATAAATTTTACTCGATGTTAGTCATAATTTTAAAGATTAGAGGTGAAATAAATCACATCGTTACAAATATTGGTCGAAGGTTACAAAAATATTTCTTTATATGCAACAGAAATCCCATTGTATTTAATGTCGTCAACTTGTAATTTTCCCGGAAAATATAGAGACAATAAACGGAAAATATGTTGGATAATCGCTATGAATGAAAATTTTACACAGGTTAATCACAATCACTATCAGGAAGCTAAAACTTATCGGGCACGCTGGATACTTCCGATTTCGGCGGCGCCAATTGAGGATGGAATTATTACGGTTAAGGGCGGCAAAATTCAATCCGTTGATAAATACAATAGCCTGAACAATAACCGGCCTGCAACGGTTACTGATCTTGGAGACGCTATCATTTTTCCCGGATTTATTAATGCTCATACTCACCTGGAACAGGATGAATTTCCTGAACCGGTCAATAATGTATTCGAATACCTGCAGACAAGCAGGCAGAGACTTTCTTCGTTATCCGATGATCAACGGACTACGATGATTCAGCGCAATGTTGATGAATGTCTCAAATATGGTACTCTGGCTTTGGCAGATTTTTCATCTAATGGCTTGTCAGACAATCTACTCGCCCGCAGTCATCTGTTTGCGAGGGTTTTTCATGAAATTAGCGGGTTTAATAATTTTGAAGCAGATTCAATTTTTAATAAACATTTTAATTTGATAAATAATTTTCTACCTCAGAAGAAAATATCAAAACATCTGGCGCCATCATCTGTCTGGTCAACGTCAAAACAGCTATTAAAAAAAATCGCCGTCAATGAACGTCATATCGCTACTCATATGGCTATGACTGAAGCGGAAACAGATTTTATGTTGCATGGCAAGGGTCAGATTCAGCAATTTCTTTTAGCTAACGAGGAATATGATTACACCTGGGAATTTCCCCACTTGACACCGGTTCAGTATTTTTTTTACAACAAATTTTATGCCCGCCATAATATTTTAGTTCACATGAATCATATTACTGAACAGGATATTGATATTATCAAGAGCAGCTCTGCCAAATTTAATATCTGTCTATGCCCCCGCAGTAATGATACCTTGAATCTGGAAAATACTCCTGTAAAGAAAATTATAGAAAAGGGAATTAATATTTGTATAGGTACCGAAAGCCGGACGCTGGTTTCCGATTTGGATATTCGCAAGGAGATTATCAGAACCGTTGACAAATACGGGGTATCCCCTGAAAATGCAGTAAAATTTGCCACATTAAATGGTGCCTATGCTATTGGCTTCCATAAAGAAGTCGGGAGTTTAGATGTGGGAAAATCGGCGAAATGTCTGGTGCTTAGAATAAAGAGCGACGGATCCGGAGATCCCTATGCCGGCATATTGAGTGCGTCCGGTCAGGTGGAATGGCTTGGAGAGTAAAATAAGTACAAAAAGATGATTAAAATATTACGCTTGAAATGCAATTGCATGTAATAATTCATTACTGAAAGACACGCTTGCCTGCCGACACAGTCAGACAGGGAATATCACAGAAAAGATATAAAATGATGGGGCATTGGATTTACAAAATATTACACGGCGTGAATGAAGATACCGTGTGTTACGATCTCGATTTAATTGAATATTGCTTACCTAACCTGGACAAGCCAGAGCCAAACCCGGCATCTTGCTATAAAAAGTAAAAAAATCGACGAGATTCTTACCCGACGAGTTGGGTCTGCCTCAGAATGAAAGATTCGGATCTTTTTACGATTCCCTCAAGGACTATAAACCAATAAACCAGCTACGAATGATTATATTACCGGTAAAATTCTCCGGATATTGGAGCCCGTTACTTTATAAATTCAGAACTTCTGACTTATCGCAGATTATTCTGTCTCTAATTTTTGCAATAATAATAATCGATGCAGCATAATCTAAAAATCTATCAGATAATCCTTCAGAATTCACAGCACACATCCTTATT
>JAGHBC010000116.1 GCA_021161185.1 Fidelibacterota bacterium | reverse complement strand
TTCATAAAGTTTTACAAGCAAATATTTCGGGTACATCTGATGAGGTACAATAGCGCCTGCTTTCTGATAGTAATATTCGGATTTTTGAAAATTACCGGTTTCTTTATAACAATTTCCCAAAGAGATGTACAGGTTCGGATCGTTCAGATATTTCTCCGCCTTCTTCAATATGGGAATCGCTTCATTTTTATGCTGATAAACCATGAAGCCGACCATCAGGACAAACAGAAAATTACGCAGCCCCATTTTCCAGCCGACACGGCTTTCGAAGATTGCCCCGAAACAACCGCAATCCGAATTCATGCCGTATAGTGTACAGTATATGCTGAAGGCGAAGAATCCGACAAACAATCCCAGGCATAGCAACAGGTTGACTTCTTCCCGATACCGGATAACCAAGGCTATAGCCATAACGATCTCGACTACCGGTAGAACCGAAACCACAGGAATGATCAGCCACTCCGGGAAAAGGAGCATCTGTCCGAGTATCTCGATCGTCGGAACGGGATCGATCACCTTTCCGATTCCCGATACAACAAGAACCAAAGCGATGATATATCTTGCCACTTTCGCAACCGTTGCAAATTTTTTATTCTTCAATAATAGTGACTCTCATTTGAAAGCCTATTTTTCTGAGTTCCGTACCGTGCAGCAAAAACTTATCATTCATATTTCGTGATGTCAAGTATTTTCTTTATTTATTTTTAATATCAATCCATTTCTCAATATTTCATATCGCTTATCAAATCCAACGCCTTTGTTATTGTAAGAAGGAACCTCGGAGGATTGAACGGGTGCCTCATAGAGACCTCTTGAGGAAATTTGTCCCAAGGAAACTCCAGAGGAATTTGAACTTTGGGATTTTCCTTCTATTCCTATTAAATTCACCCATGATTTATAACAGTGTTAATAGCCCAAAATAAACCCGATTGGAGGTATCCCTTTGTCAATACATGAAAACCAAACCGTAAATTGTCCCAAATGTGCGCATGAACAGAATGCAGACATCTGGAGTTCGATAAATGTCTCCCTAAATCCCGAGGGTCGCAACAAATTATTCGATGGTGAAATAAATCGCTTCAAATGTGAAAAGTGTGGTTATGAAGCGCTGATCCCGGCGCCCCTTCTTTATCACGATCCCAACCGCAAATTCGCCGTTCATTACTTCCCGCCGGAATCCATAAAAAAGGTAAAATTCCTGGAACAATTTGACTTATACGGCAAACTGACTGTCGGTGATAAACTTGATTTCGATATCCCCGAATATATGCTGGATATTCAGATCGTTTTTAATATGGACGAACTCATTACCTACGTGATTTTTCGGGAGATGCTTCTGGAATTTCACCAGCAAAATCAGGTTCCGCCGGCACCCAGCATGAATTGACCGCTCCGTAACCATTTCAGGCAATCCGGCATTATCGGACCTGCCTTTTGAATAATGAACCCTAAATATTGGATGAAATTATGACCGAAAATCAAATATATGAAATGGTAGCCAAAGAGTTGAATCTGCGGCTTAATCAGGTTGTACATACCATTGAATTATTAGATGACGACAATACCGTCCCCTTTATCGCCCGGTACCGCAAGGAACGCACCGGCATGCTCAACGAAGACCATATCAGGGACATACAGCAGCGCATTACTTACCTGCGTTCCCTTGAAAAACGAAAAGAGACGATTCTGAAAAGCATTGCAGAACAGAGAAAACTGACCCCGGAATTAAAATCAAAAATCGAGGCTACGACCAAACTTCAGGATCTGGAAGATTTATATTTGCCGTACAAACCGAAGCGACGCACCCGCGGAACCATAGCGAAAGAGAAAGGTCTGCAGCCCCTGGCTGATTTGATCCTTCTCCAGCAAACCGTCACGGGAATACCTGAAGACTACGCTCGCAAATTCATCAATCCTGAAAAAGCGGTCAATACGGCAGAGGAGGCTCTTGCCGGCGCCTGTGATATCGTCGCTGAAACTATCTCGGAAAGTGCCGATATTCGGAAAAAAATCCGTGAATTTACCTACTCTACCGGTCTGATTGTCACTGTCGCCCGTGATAAAACCGCCCAAAGCGTTTTTGAAATGTATTACGATTATTCCGAACCGGTCGCTAAAATCCCGGCTCACCGGATTCTGGCAATTAACCGGGGCGAAAAGGAAAATATTTTAAAAGTGTCTCTCGATCTTGACACCGAACAGGTAAAAGCGATTATCAGCGGTGTATATGTAACGAATAAGGCGTCAATTTTCAGCGAATATTTATTCAATGCCATCGAAGACGCCTATAAACGACTGATCGGCCCCGCTATTGAGCGTGAAATCCGCAATACTCTTTTTGAAAAAGGTGAAGAGCAAGCCATCAGGGTTTTTGCCACCAATCTTAAAAACCTGCTCCTGCAACCGCCCGTATCAGGGAAAGTGATTATGGGAATTGACCCCGGGTTCCGCACCGGCAGTAAAGTGGCGGTCATCGATAAGACCGGGAAATACCTCGAAGGCGGCACTATCTACCCCCATCCGCCCCAGAACAAATACAACGAGGCAAAAGCAAAATTATTATCCCTGATCGATAAATACTCGGTGGATATCATTGCCATTGGGAATGGCACCGCCAGCCGGGAAACAGAATTTCTGGCGGCTGAGACTATCAGTGAAATTGGCAACGCTCGTCAAGTCAGCTACATCATCGTCAGCGAAGCCGGCGCTTCTGTCTACTCCGCTTCAAAGGTTGCAAAAGATGAATTCCCCGATTTGGAAGCCGGTCTGCGAGGTAATATCTCCATTGCCCGGCGCTTATTGGATCCGCTGGCGGAACTTGTCAAAATCGATCCGAAGAGTATCGGTGTGGGACAATATCAGCATGACGTCAACCAGAAAACGCTGCATGAATCGTTGCGCAATGTCGTTGAAGATTGCGTAAACCAAGTCGGCGTTAATCTCAACACCGCCTCCAAATCCCTGCTGACCTATATTTCCGGACTGACCAGCCGGACGGCTGAAAATATTGTCAAATACCGTGAAAGCCACGGCGCTTTTCAGGATCGCGAAGAGTTAAAACAGGTCCCCGGCATCGGCATTTATGCCTTTGAACAATCGGCTGGTTTTCTGCGAATTCCCAACGGAAAGAATCCGCTCGACAACACCTCAATTCATCCGGAATCCTATGATGCCACCCAATCATTACTAAAAAAATTCAATGTCAATGACATCCATCAGGGTGGCAAAGCGCTGGTAAACAGACTAAAGCAAAATCATGAACAAATCCGGCAGTTGTCGACAGAGCTGGCGATCGGAGAGCCAACGTTAATCGATATTCTCAAAAACCTCGAAAAACCCGGCAGGGATCCGCGCGAAGAATTACCCAAACCGATTTTTAAGAGCGATGTGCTGAAAATCGAAGATTTGCAGGAAGGCATGATCCTCAAAGGCACGGTTCGCAACGTCGTAGACTTCGGGGCTTTTGTGGATATCGGCGTCAAGCAGGACGGTCTGGTTCATATCAGCCAGATGGGCGACCGCTTTATCAAAGATCCGCATAAGGTTTTAGCCGTCGGTGACGTCGTCGATGTAAAGATTATTTCAATCGATAGCGAGCGCGGACGCATCGGACTAAGCATGAAAGGAATTAGCAAATCCGGGTCTGCTTCGGCATGAAACCTGAAAATTTCATCTGCTTCGGACATCAGGGCGCCGCTGGCTACGCTCCCGAAAACACCCTGTTATCCTTTCGGGAAGCCATTGCGCAGGGAGCGGATTGGATCGAGCTGGACGTCCACCGGGTCCGGGATGCGCTGCTTGTTATTCACGATTACCGTCTCGAACGTAGCACCAACGGAACCGGAATTATCTACGACAAATCCCTGAGTTATCTCCGCTCACTAAATGCCGGCAATAATGAAAAAATCCCCCTTCTGCCGGAAGTATTTAACCTAATTAATCGCCGCACGGGTATCAATATTGAAATAAAAAGTAAAAACACCGCCGGACCAGTGCTCGATCTCATCAATCGTTATGTTCGGAACCACGGCTGGACTTATGACGATTTTATGATTTCCTCCTTTGATCAATATGAATTAAAGATTATCCGAAAACTCAACCCCGATATAAAAATCGGCATTATTATGTTCGGACTCCCGATTTATTTCGGTCATCTATTGCGCACACTTAAGCCCTACTCATTCAATGTCAGTATCGAATTTATCAATAAATGGTTTGTTAAAATCGCCCATCGCAAAGGGCTAAAGGTATTTGTATTTACCGCGAACCACCCGGACGATATCAAGAGAATGATCGATATGGATGTTGATGGAATTTTTACCGACTATCCCGATCGCGCCAAAACAGTTATAAATGAATACTATAGTAAAAGACTCCGATGAAAATACTCGCTGATCTTATTTATAGACAAGCAAAGGATATTGATAACGGGCTTGAAATACCCTGGGCTGACCCGGAATTCAGCCGGCGGATTCTGAAAGAGCACCTTAATCAGGATAATGACATCGCCAGCCGGCGGATCAAGGCTATCGATAAACAGGTTCAGTTTATTCATCACCAACTTTTAATGGCTAAAAAGACGACGATCCTGGATCTGGGTTGCGGTCCGGGATTATACTCCCATCGACTGGCAAACCTGGGGCATCGTTGTACGGGAATCGATATTTCTCCGGCATCAATCCAATACGCTAAAGAAATTGCCGAAAAAGAATCGCTGAAATGTACATTCATCCAAGATGATTTTCTAAAACCCGATTTGGGTTCGGATTTTGGTTTTGCAATGCTGACATTCGGGGATTTTAACGCGCTTTATCGCGCCGATGGGGAACGGCTGGTCGAAAAAATCTTCCACGCCCTGGAACCGGGCGGCGTCTTTCTGTTAGAAGGACTGACCCTCGACGGCGCTATGGAAATCGGTGAGCGTCAACCTGCCTGGCTGACCGCCGAAAGTGGAATATTTTCTGATAATCCTTATCTATACCTTGAAGAATGTTCCTGGAACGAACAAGATCAATTGGCGATCGCGAATTATTATATTATTGAATCGGTAAGCGGACATTTGACCTATTACCGGCAGAGATACTATGCCTATTCTGATAATGAATATCAGGATTTATTGTCCGGCGCCGGGTTTGAGAGTATCGAATTTTACCCGGGATTCGGAGCGGGCAGCAGTGATTTTGCCGATGACTTGGTGATGATCGTTGCCCGGAAATCTTGATTATTTTGAAACGCACCGATGAAATCAGAGGATTAAAATTCCCGATACATCGGGGTGATAAGTCGGAATTGGTTTTATCTAATCGTAACTATAGAATTTTCGGTTCTTTCGATTATAAGTTGCAAGTAATGAACTACCCCGACGCAAGCATCGGGGAATTCTCTCGATTAAATTAGGAGTGATTATTACCATGAAGGTCCGTGTTGAACGCTTCGGTAACAATATTCCCCAGGACAAATATGCGCTTGCTTTATAAATTAGCGACAGAATAATTTGCGATAGGTCAGGAGTTCTGATATTTCTAATTGCACTTATTCAATTTTTCATTTACCCATTAACAGGTTATAAAAATCACATAATCACTTCAACTTTATGTACCTTTCCATCACGGTGAGGCTTAATAATTCGAGTTTTAATTTCTTTATTGTCTACAATAATTCTTTTTCCACCTGACTGCGTGTGATCAGATTTATTGATACTGATTTCATAAAAAGCTCCCCGGAAAGCACGTTTAATGTGACAATGAGTCCACTGCTCAGGCAAACAGGGATCAATTTCCAAACCCCTAAAGTTTGGACGGACGCCAAGTATCCATGCAGTTGCTGCTATAAACATCCACGTAGTTGTACCAGTATTCCATGTAAATTCTCCGCGACCGAAATTCTCGGGATGGTTCGGACCAACGACATATTCAGCAAACACATAAGGCTCAGCTTTGTAATGAGACATATTTTTAGCTTTTAATGAATATGTTGGTAATACTTTAATGAATGTCTCATAGGCACTATTTCCTCTTTTCATCATGCAATCGGCGACAATCTTAAATGCACAAGCATGGGAAAAGACGGCGGAATTTTCTTTTGTACCAGGAGCAAAAGCACTTACACGCCCAATACCGTTGTTAAATTTGGTATATACC
>JAGHBC010000031.1 GCA_021161185.1 Fidelibacterota bacterium | reverse complement strand
TAATAGTAAGTTACGTAGGCACAGAACTGTTTTAACAGTTTCCATAATCACCAGATGGATTCAACTTTTGATGCTTTTTTTAGTGGACTCAGTTATTAAACCGAAGATACAATAATAGAAATTTATGAAATCATGAATGATTATCAAGCAGCGCGAGAACAGATTAATGATTCCTGTCTGGTTTCGGCTTCCGCCGGGACCGGAAAAACCAGAGTTCTGGTGGAACGTTATCTGAATATTTTGAAAAGTAAACAGACCGGAATTGAAGAGATAATCGCCATTACATTTACTGAAAAAGCCGCCGGTGAGATGAAAGATCGAATTCGACAGGCGATCCGTGATACGGATGATTCTGCCGGTTTACCTGTAGCAGAGCTTTTGGACGGGCTAAGTACCGCCCCCATTTCGACCATTCACGGCTTCTGCGCCCGGGTTCTTCAGGAAAATATCAGTGAGCTTGATCTTGATCCGCAGTTCAGAATTATTGATGAAATTGAGGACTCAATCCTCCGGAAAGAATCCCTTGATTTTTTTCTGCATCAAAAACTACGGGATAAGCAAGATAGTATTCTGTCGTTAATGAGTCATTTCGACCTTTATCATATCCGAGATATGTTAAATGATATCTGGGACAAACGGGCGGACGGTCTTAAATATCTTGATAATATTAGCGCACAGCAACCGGATGAGCTTTTGAAACATTTTAAATTGGACTGGGAACGTTATACCCTGCAATTGCTTGACGACTATTTTCGTGAGCCCCTTGTGGCAAATGCGCTTGTTCAGTTTGGAAAATTCAGCGCAACTCCCAAGGATTCTCTTCAAAAGTCAATTACGATTATTCAAAGCGCAGAAAGGAGTGTCAGGCAAAAGATCGTACCGTCATCGCTTTGGGATAAGTCTTTGAACAACGCATTTAGTTCAGCCCATAAAGGTCGTAAGGAAAATTGGGGAAACGAGCTGAAAGAATTGCGCAATCTGTTTGGTCCGTTGAAAGACAAATGGAGTGTGATTAAAGAAAAGTTGTATCCCTTTGAAGAGAATATAGAACGGCGCAATGTATTATTACTCAGCGCTTTCAGCCGGCTGGCACGGGAGTGGCTCAATTATTATCAAAATATTCTTAAAGATAAAGGAGTAATCGATTTCTCCGGGCTTGAAGTTGAAACCGAGCGGTTTTTATCCGGTGGTTCGGCTGCCGCCCGGAAATTTGCTCAGCGCTACACTCATCTTTTAGTCGATGAGTTTCAGGATATCAGCCCCGTCCAAAATCGGATATTTGAAGCGTTAATTAATTTAAATCGCCGGCTTATAAGTTTTTTTGTCGGTGATGAGAAACAGTCGATTTACCGGTTTCGCGGGGCCGAGGTAGAAATCTTCAATAGGCGCAAAAAATTAAAACCGCCCTTATATTTAGATAAAAATTTCCGGAGTGTCAAAGGACTGATTGATTTCTACAACCCCTTTTTCCGATTTTTATTTGATACTTCTTCATCAAAAGCTAATTACGAGGTGAGTTACGATACTCCGGTGAAAACGAATGATGTGACCCATACCGAAAAACCGGTCACAGAACTACTTGTTGTCAACACAGAACAGGATGAAACCAGGGAAGCAGACAATGCGGCACTGACCGGGAATTTCTCAAACGTGCAAGCGGAAGCGACGCAAATTGTACAACGGATGATGGAACTGCACCAACAGCCTATTGTCAAACAAAAGGAAGGCGGTTTGCGCCCGGCGGAATGGCGGGATTACACAATTCTGCTGCGGTCGCGGAATCACCAAAACATTTATGAAATGGTTCTACAGAAAGCCGGAATTCCTTATTATGTCAGCTCGGGGTTGGGATTCTATCAGCGCCGTGAGGTGCTGGATGTTATCAATTTTATCCGGACGCTGTTGAACTGGTACGACGAAAGCGCTTTAATCGCGACATTGCGTTCTCCCATGGTAGGCATTAGCGATAAAGCCCTGTTTTCTTTTTCGACCGACAAAGGATTCATGGATGGAATCCGGAAAATTCTGGATAATGATCTGAATCATTTCGGAAACATTGATCAACACTATATCCGACAAATCCGGGATTTTCACGCTCTTTATGAAAGGTTATATGATAAGATTTCCATTTTGACAACTGCGGAATTGATCCGAGAAATTCTTAATGAGACGGACTATCTGTCAATATTGGCGGCTTTTCCAGATGGCAATCAAAGAATTGCAAATGTGCTGAAATTAGTTGATCTTGCCCTTGAGTGGAGCGCTGTCCAGGAAATTAGTCCTGTGGATTTTCTGCGGCGGATTCAGTTATATCAAACGATACAGATTCGGGAGGGTGAAGCCAACCTGAGTTCGGAGATCGAAGACAGTGTCACGATCATGACCATTCATGCCTCGAAAGGGCTCTCTTTTCCGATTGTAATTGTTCCGCAACTGGCGGCTAATATCAAATCCAATAAAAATCGTCTTCTATTTCATTATTCCGATGGAATTGCGCTAAATCTTAAGACATCATTTCAAAAAAAACATTCATTTATATATCAATATTTATCCCAAATCGATCATGAGCGGTCATTGGCTGAAGAAAGACGCCTTCTATATGTGGCGGCTACCCGGGCGGAATCTCACCTGATACTGTCAGCGATTCAGAAATCCGCCGGGAAATCAAAGAACTCTTTGTGGCGCATTATCAAACCGTTTTTCGACAATCCATCGGAAAACTTATATGCTAAACGCGAAAACAGTCTCGAAAATTTGGAGATTATTTTTAAAAATCTTCGACCACAATCGGAAAATATTATCTGTGAATTGTCGGAATCTGATAAGATAAGGCTAAAAGAAACGGTATTGCCGGTCTCCGTCAAAACCGGTATCGAAAAGATCACGCCCACGGCATTTGCCGGCTGGGTAGTGAATCATTATGGAAAAATGGCTCCAAACCCGCACAAAACAATGTCTCCGGAACTGACGCTTTCTGAAAAAACTCTGTCTGCAATTGAACTGGGAACGCTTATTCACCGGGCTTTTAGCTGGTGGGATTTTCAGAATACAGGTTCCTTGCTCGAATATACCGAACAACTATTGAGCCCCTATTTTCTGCAACCTTATGAAAAACAAAAGACTATGAATAGAGTTATGGAATGGGGGAATAATTTTCTGAATCCGTCCAATTCACTTTACGGTTTGATAAATTCAGCTGCTCAAATAGACCGTGAAATCGATATCGACGCGATCTTGTTTGATGTTTTGATCGAAGGAAAAATCGATCTGCTGTTAAAAATGCCGTCCAACGACTATGTCGTTATCGATTTTAAATCCGATTATATTCGGAATTATCCCGATGATTCTTTGTTAACCAAGTATAACGCACAACTGAACCTGTATGCCTTGATGTTAAATCGCTGGTCTAAAGTAACCGTCGCCAAAACGGGTCTTTATTTTATCCGGAATGGCTTGCTAATTGAGCAGGTTGTTGATGAAGGACTCCTGAAAAAAACAGAAAATCAACTAAAGCTGATGATCCGGGAATTATCGGAAAATACAGTTGAACCTGCTCCGTCATAAAGATAGATAAAAACTTTTAACGATTCTGATCAATCAACTTTTCATTGCTGCTGACGATATAAGTACACACCATATCGATATCGCCGATTACATTGTTTCGCCGTTTCGAACATATCTGGAATAGGATTATACCCATAGCGAGAACCACAATTACTGAAATCTGGACGCTGTCAAGCCCCATCATTTGCAGGATAATAAATAACAGTATTATGCTTCCGCCGGGGATGCCCGGCTTGCTCATCGGCTAAAAAGGAAAGTTGATTCAAAGAGACGGAAGGGATAAAGCGTTCCCGTTTCTGCCCAAAGATAAGCCGCTTCATCTCAGCAAGTTGCTGCTTCAACTGTAATATTTCAGATTGGAGCCGCTGGTTTTCCTGCAAGATTTCGGTGTATTTGGGTAAGATTTCCTGAAACGTCATAACATACGTAATATAATATATATCATGCATTTATCCAAACATTATCGTCCGTATCTGACCATTTTTTTACCCCTTTTTAAGTCGATGCCCTCCAGGAGCATCACCAGATCCGAATAACTGATTTCCGGCCCATCGGTAGCGCCTGACGGAAGGTTCCTTTCTCCAAGCGTTTGTAATATATCCAGAAACCATCCCCGTCCCAAACCAGTAGTTTAATCCGATCCCCGCGGCGGTTGATGAACAGATATATATCCCCGGTATCAAATTGCAAATATTAAATATCAAATATTTTCAGATACACCTGTGACACAAACTATTTTCGGAGGCTGAGATTAGAGAAAGCGATCTTAAAATTTGCATTTTGAAGTTTGCAATTTACAATTTG
>JAGHBC010000151.1 GCA_021161185.1 Fidelibacterota bacterium | reverse complement strand
TTCTTACAACGAATGGTAAATATAGATAAAAATTGATCAATCCTCAAATTAACCTGGTTAAAAATTGTTTTAACCTTTGTAAAAATCTATTAAACTATTGCGGTCGAAAATATAACTCTTTCTTAAAATGATGGGAAAAATAATGAATTCAATTGAAGTGGTTTTGGGTATTGATATTGGAGGTACCAATACGGTTTTTGGCTTAATCGATAAAAAAGGTAAATGCCATATAAAAGATTCGATACCTACCAATGCGGACCAACCGGCTGAGAATCTTTTTAACCGGCTCTTCATCTCATTCAATAATAAACTTAGTGGGGTCGGCGGAAATTATTCAATCGCAGGCGTTGGCGTCGGAGCTCCGAATGCCAATTACTATACGGGCAGAATTGAAAATCCTCCAAATCTCAGTTGGAAAAGTGCTAATCTGGTTGAATTAATAAAAAACCATATAGATCTTCCCGTTGCCGTTACAAATGACGCAAATGCCGCCGCACTTGGTGAATTGATGTTTGGCAATGCCAAAGGTATGCGGAATTTCATCGAAATAACTCTCGGCACCGGCTTGGGTAGTGGAATTATCGTGAATGGCGAATTGGTTTACGGGCATGACGGTTTCGCCGGTGAAATGGGACATGTTACGATCAAAAGAAATGGTCGTCTTTGCGGTTGTGGACGTCGTGGTTGCCTCGAAGCCTATGTTTCAGCTACAGGTATTACCCGGACAGCAAAAGAACTTCTATCATCAGATAACAATCATAGCCTGTTAAGAGCCTTCCCTGTTGAAGATTTAAATTCAAAGATAATTTTTGAGGCAGCCCGAGCATCTGATTCCCTTGCCCGGGAAGCCTTTGAAATTACCGGGCGTTTGTTAGGTGAAACTTTGGCAAATACCGTTATGTATTTCAGTCCTGAAGCATTTTTTCTATCTGGTGGATTAGCAGCAGCCGGCGATTATATCTTCAAGCCGGTAAAAAAACACATGGAAGATAATCTGTTGCCAATTTTCCAAAATAAAGTAAAAATTCTGCCTTCCGGTCTGCCTATGGGAGAAGTGGCAATTTTAGGCGCCGGCGCATTGATTTGGCATCAGTTAGTAACATAATTTTCGAAAAAACGCTGGCAGAGCATAGTCTACACGCTTATTCACAATATTAAAATATCACCTGAATATTTGCAGTATTTGAACTAATAATAGTATTGAAAAACGACTACCGCAAGCAGCAGCTATCTTTCAAACTGTGGCTTTACGTAAAATCCTTTTATAGCGGTGGATCTGACGTCTGATACGTCTCAATTTTATATGATCATGGGCAGACAAGGCTTCATCCCGAACTTTCTTTAATTCCCGGATACGTAATTTGATTTTGTTCTTGTTTACACCAACAACATCGTGGTGAACATACATGTCGATATTCAATGCTTTGCAGATTGCCGCCAACAGGTGTTCCTTGTTTAGCTGAGTATATCCTTTGACTGCTTCATGCTCGATCTTTGATGCGATTTCCCGTAATTCGGCAATGGTCATGTGTTTGAGATCTTTGAACTTATAATCCATTGAAAACCTCCTTTTAAATGAAATAACTTGCAAATTTTACCTTACATCCACACATTAATATTCATAATATATTCACGTCTGCGGAAATATCAAGCGAGTTTTTCTTTTATAATGCGCTTACATATTTTAAATTTCAACTGGTTATTAATTAGGTTATTTAAGTTTTTAGAAAAATAGTGAGGGCACATGGAACAGAAAAAAGATGTTAAGCAAAATCCCCTTAAAGAGATCATTGACCCCTTTATAAATCTGATTCATGCTCCCAGAGCCTTATGGGGCATTAACCTTTCCTATCTCTTTGAGGGATTAACCTATTTTGGAGTTTTGGGATTACTGGCAATTTATTTTAACCAGTATATTGGTTTAAATGATATTGACGCCGGCAGAATGGTTGGTATTCTGACAGCCGGAATTACCTTAAGTATGCTTTTCCTCGGTGGAACAGTTGACTGGATCGGCGTTCGTAAGGCATTGTTAATCGCATTGAGTTTCATGTTGTTTGGAAGAACTTTTCTGGCACTTGCGCCGACTCTCGGCACCAGCGGTGCTTGGGCATCCGCTCATTGGCTGGCAATGCTGGGAATTCTCGGGATTGTGATCGGTTATGGCATCTATCAGCCTGCCTGCTATACGGCTATCAAACAATTCACCACTGATAAAACTGCCGCTATGGGTTACGCTATGCTCTATGCAATTATGAATCTCGGTGGTTTTTTACCCGGTCTCATTTCCCCTCCGATTCGTAAACGATATGAAATTATCGGCGTTTACTGGGTTTTTGTCGCCTTGACAGCTGTAGGGATACTTATTGTTGCAATTATCCTATCTAAAAAGACTGTCAAAACAGCTCTTGCAAATGCTGCCAAAGATAAAACCGAAGCCGAGAAGGGTGAAGACGATGAAATGTCGAAAATGTCGAAAAAGGAGAAAATCAGATATTACATTAAAAATTTTCCCATTCGTGACGGTCGTTTTATGTTTTTTATTTTTATTTTAATTCCGGTACAGACATTATTTGCCCATAACTGGCTGACTCTGCCGCTATATTTCAAGCGGGCGTTTACCGGAGTCGTATCTAATAATTTCGAATTTTTTGTTAATTTCAATCCGCTACTTATTTTTATTCTGACCCCTATGGTCGCAGCGTTAACTGCCCAAAAAGATACCTATAAAATGATGATTCTCGGCACCTTGGTTATGGCGTCACCGACATTTCTGCTTTCTCTCGGACCCAGTATCTATACGGTTTTTGGTTATTTGATTATTATGACAATCGGAGAAGCCATGTGGCAGCCCCGTTTTTTACAGTGGGTCGCCGAAATTGCGCCGAAAAATATGACCGGGATTTATATGGGTATTGGGCAATTTCCATGGTTTTTAACAAAAATTATTACTGCTATGTACAGTGGCTGGTTTCTTATGAAATATTGTCCTGAGGGTGTGCCGCCGGAAATGATGAACACCGAAAAAATGTGGTTGATTTATGGTTTCATCGCCATCCTGTCTCCGCTCGCCTTAATCTTGGCTAAAGGCTGGATGGGCAAGGGACTGGAAAAAAAGCGCTCATAAAATTTTTGTGACTTATAAAGAAAAGCCTGGCATCGATACGACGTTAGGTTTTTCTTTTTTTTATTTTTGCGTTATATTATTACACAAATCTTAAGTTCTAAAACTTGTGGGAATTGAAAGCGTGAAACCAAAACTAATAATTGTTGATGATGAGACACTGATCTGTGAAATTTATTCAGAGTATTTTTCCCAGAATGGTTTCGATGTATTTAGCGCCAATTCCACCACAGAAGCGATTAAAATAATCAAAGCTAAAAATCCGGATGTTATCCTGTCAGATGTGGTTATGCCGGTACAAGATGGCTTTGATCTTTTTGAAAAAGTACAGCTGTATAATCCCAATATACCTTTTATATTCATGACCGGCTATGAACGCGATAAACGCATATTAAAACGACTTGCGGAAATTGACAAAAAATGCATTACCAAACCGATAAGGTTGGATGAATTATTAGAATTGATTAAATCCGAGATAAAAAGATAGACGGTAGTTATCTGCACACCCAAATTTTTCCAGACAATTTCACCGTAATAGTAAACAATTTTATATTTCTAACGACCCTTTCATCATAAACAAATCCAGCGCCATTACCATAGCGCCGGTATGTTTATCCAGGTCACCCACGATTTCCTCGATACCTTGAATAATTTCCGCTACTTCATTCTCCGGAACAATCGTCATAATTGTCTTACTGACGTCCGAGCGTTCACTCAGAAAATCAAAGAAATCAGCGAACAGCGGAATAGTTGACAATCGATCTTTGATACCGGTAGATTCCAGTACATTAATACCACGAATACCGCGTTCGAGAAAAAGTTCCAGGATATTATCGAGGAAACGTTTTTCGTATAAAATAATCATCAATAGTTTACTTTTCTTTACATCCCTTTTCCTAAAATCCCAAGCACTCACATAACTGAGGAATGCTTCTTTTAAAGCGGTAACGCTTCTGGCATGTTTCATTTCCAGGCGAGCGTTTGGATTACGGGTTATGCGTGATATCTGAGCCAGGATTCGGAGATGTTCCTCCGGTTTCTCATCAGGACCGATAATTGTAAAAAATATATGTGTTTTCTTACCGTCGATGCTTTCGAAGGGGACCCCCTTGCGGGAATAAGCGATGCTCATGTAAAAATCGTCTAAACCGGCAATTTTGGCATGCGGGATTGCAACACCTTCTTCGAATCCGGTAGAGCCAACTTTCTCGCGATCCCGCAGAGCCTGATTTATCATATCTGCCGGTATTCCCGGTACTTCTTTCGCCAATAATTCAGACAATTTCAGGATGCACTCATCTTTGGATTTAGCGCTTAATTGGATGGTGCAGGATTCATCTCTTATTATTTTAAAAATATCCATTAAACTATTCCTTTTAATCGAGTTCGGCACCCTTGATCAAACCGAACTTTGTGATCAAAGGACCGATCGTTTCATTGATAAAAATGCTAAAGAGGACAATATTCACAATCAATACCAACATCTCCCTGACCGCTTCGGGCGCAGCCAACATTATCGGTGAAGTCTGTACGAATAGAACCAATCCAATGGCAACTCCGGCCTGGGGAAACAGGCAAAATCCCAGATAATTGCGGATTTTCTTCGACGATTTTGTGATGACTGCCGATATATAGACGCCCAAGTACTTCCCGGCGAAACGGGTCAGGATATAGACAATACCAAACAGGAACACACTACCTTTTGTGAAAACTTGCAGATCTAATTCGGTACCCGCCAACACAAAAAAGAGCGCATATATTGGCGGTGTGATCGGTTCAATCACCCTGAAAACCCGCTTGTTGCGGTGAGACAGATTCACCAGCACGGCGCCCAGCATCATATTGGCAATTAATAAAGACAGATGCAGAACAATCGCTGTGGAGATTGTCAGGAAAATCACTGCTGTCGAGATAATCAGCACTTCATTTAATCTGTATTTATTCCTGATAAATATATGCAGCAAAACACCGGCAATCAAGCCCAGTAAACACGACAACAATAATTCCCGCAATGCATGCATGAGTCCACTTAATACACCGGTTAATGCACCGGCATTACCGACGGCAGCCTGCATAGCCAGGCTCGGCGTTACCAGGGCAAAGATAATGCTAAAGATGATCACACAGACGGCATCATCCAGCGCCACCACGCCATAGAGGTAATCAACAAATTCTCCCCGAGCGCGCAATTCTTTAATAATCACTACCGTTGCCGCGGGCGCCGTCGCCGTGGCAATTGCACCGAGGATCAGACTGTAGCTCAACTCCATTTTCATCATCACAAGACCAATAACCACAAAAACAAAGGCGAATAACGATTGAAAAAGAGTGATAATAAATATCGCTCCGCCGATGCGTTTCAAGCGGGCAAACTCAAACTCGGCGCCGATCGTAATGGCAATCAAGCCCAACGCGATTTCGGTAATACTGGTGAGTTTATAAGGCGCTGTTTCAGGAATAATACCAATCAGCGATTCCCCTAATAATAGTCCTGCAAAGATATAACCTGTAATTGACGGTAATTTTATCTTCTCCGCCAGTTTCCCGAAAAAATATCCGGTTAGCAACAGTATGCCAGTTCCAAAAATCACGTGATGACCGAACAGGTTCCTGACATTCTCCAGCAGCTCAAACAATAAATTCATAGGAGTTTCCTTACCAAATCAGTTTTTGTGGTATTGCCGGGTTACTAATCACAATATTTAGCATAGAATATATTACGCTATACTTTTCTGAAAATCAAAGATTTTTATCATTGTTTTTATTAACTTTCAATAAAATAAGGGGGCTTTATATGGTTTTTGGCGATAAAATTACTCTGCAAACCAAGGGATTTTCCGATATCAAAGACATCACCGGGCAGGTGCAGGCGATTGTCGATCAATCCGGTTTAAAGAACGGCATTGCTACGGTCACTATTATCGGTTCGACTGCAAGCATCACAACAATTGAGTATGAGCCGGCACTGGTTCAGGATATGCAGGAGCAACTGGAAAAATTTGCTTCCAGTCACATGATCTCACATCATTCCAAGACCTGGGGGGATGACAATGGATTTTCCCATATCCGCGCCAGTTTCATGGGCCCGGGAATTACCATCCCCTTTGCCAATAGCAAATTGGTACTGGGCACATGGCAGCAGATCGTGGTTATCGATCACGACAATTGTCCTCGCAACAGGGAGATATTCGTGCAAGTGGTTGGAGAATAAGTGGAACGCAACTATTTGAGCCAATCGGTAAATAGAGTCTGTCTATAAAGTACAGAGCTCCTGACCTATCACAAATTATTCTGTCGCTAATTTACAAAGCAAGCGCATATTTGCCACGGGGAATATTGTTACCAAGGAAACGCTCCAACTTGGTAATAATAATTTAGTTTTATACGGGAAAAACGTTAGTTGCATTTGCATATTTTATTATCCTTTTTCTGCTCGTTTTGCTGTGAGTTAAGACAATTAAATCTGCGAATCAACTGCTATTATTCATTGTTTTTTCAATAT
>JAGHBC010000144.1 GCA_021161185.1 Fidelibacterota bacterium | reverse complement strand
GCTTGTTATTAGTTATCCGAATATCATCAATACTCATCGTTGAATTTTCCACAATGCGAATAAATAGATGAATATCATCATTTACATCAAGAGAATCAGTCACACTGGCTAAGGGCTTTCCAATGTTGGCATATTCAGTTTTGACCTTTTTTAGGCCTTTCCGAATTCGGATAGGATTATACGGTTCATGCAATTTATGGTTTAGAATATTTATAATATTTCGTTTTGACAAGGAACTATTGCCCTCAATATTGATTTCCTCCAGGAAATACTGACGCCCTTCGTCAATAAAATAGAACAGATCGACCCTTCCCTTATCGTTAACATCAAAGGAATCTCTGACAGTACAATTCAAGTAGCCATTTTTAATATAGATAGTCTGTAATAATATCCTGTCCAGTTCAATCAGTCGCCGGGTAAAAGTCTTGCTCCGGTTAAAACGTTTATCTTTTAAGTTCATCTGCTTTTTCAGCCAGCGGGTCGTAAAAGAATGATTCCCGGAAATATAGATCTTCCCAACAGTGTATTCCGTCGGTGTAAAGCGGCTTTGGGCACCTACAATATAAGCAAGCCCCATGATAAACAGGAAAACAAAAATCCGGTATTTGAAACTATTTGTAAAACTCAAATTTAATATCGATACTTATATATATAGTTAATACTTAGCAATCCATCCTGGTTAATATCGCCTACTATGGAGATATTCCTGCTTAAGCGATATTCAACTCCCAATTGCTGATTGGGTTCAATCAATGATAATGCACGTTCGTATTTTAAATAAAGATTGGGCCGTATTTTTTGACCAATGACAAAACTCCACTGATCCGGCTGTCGATTGGACAATAAATTTCCCCTGGTACGCAATTCAAATTCATCCAAACCGCTGATCCGACTGATATTCTTTTCAAATTGCCTCTTAAAATACAATCCAAATACGTTTATGACATCAGCTGATAGACGATCTTGATTAAAGGGTCCACCTGTTCTGGTTAAAAACATTAATATATCACTTTCATTATATTTATTTCCGGAATCAAATTCCAAGGTAGGGTTCTGAAGGTCTCCGGACAGCCGTATTACTACATAATCATCTTCAGCTAATTGGGTAGTCATGGTATCGGATTGTACATAAGATGCAAGATTTACTTTTGCTTCTATATCCAAGATCGGATTGAATTCCGTAGGATCAAAAATCACTGTTCCGTGAACAACCTCAAACTCCCAACCGTAATAAATGAATTTTCCCTTACGTATATCAAGTGTTCCGGAAAAGCGATATGGGTCAGCTCCGTGTTTAATGATCCACATTTCGCCTTCAAGCTCACAATCCAACTGGCTGTTGCGAAAATATAAGTTGCCGGGAATAATCGTATGCAAATTGATATTTGTATAGGTTTTACTTGGTAATACTTTCTTTAATAGCTGTTCGGAACTTCCGAATTCATTCCGAATAATAAATTCATTGATATCAACATTACCCTCGATATTCAACGTATCGCCACCGATAACACTGAATTGACCATCGACAATTCCCTCTTGTTCTGCCAGAAGTGTACGAATGTACATCTCCTTTCCGGTCACTTGAATGTCAAAAGCAGGTCTGAAAAATTTTGTAAAGTCAAGTGTGCCGGCTATAGACACGTTTGGTTCATTGGACGATAGTGACGGGGGAAACAGAATGTCCCAGGTGCAAGAACTTAATTTGCGCCTGAATTTATCTATACGGGTTCGTGATACAGGCTTTTGCATATATCCTGATAAAGATACAATTTCCATCGTATTATTACGCATTATAGCGCTGCCTTCAAGACCGGTTATAGGATTTTCAAGCGGTCTAAGTTGAACAACCCCATTTCTCACAATAACATTCCCCGAACGGATAGGATTATTTGGTGTTCCGGAAAGACTCAGAGCCAAATTATATTCGCCGTCTATACTCTCAAATATTTTTACATATTCGGATAAAAATTTGAGCCCCGATGTGTGTAGGGAAAAATTCATATACATACTTGAATCTTTTTCAAGGATAAAATGTCTCGGTATAAATTTAAAATTATATGGCAAATAGCCGGAGCCCCTGCATAGTCCCTTTTCATCCCGCAACATAATGTCGGCAAATTCTAATTTTGAATTTTTATATTCTCCTTTCACCTGTAATTCATCTCCGGATAAACGATCGAAAACCGGATCCATTATCTTTAATTGATACTTAAATACAGGATCATTCATGAGCCCGTTAATATTCAATGATCCAAACATCTTGCCGTCTTTCGACTTTCCAGGTAACAGAAAAGGATCAAATATATTAAAAGCGAAATTTTCAAATACCATCTGAATATCTATCGAATCCGTTGAGTCGATAAACATAAAACCCTCAGTCAATGGAAAATTACACCCAAGGGTACCATATCCATTCATGAATCCTTTTTCAACATCCTCGAACAATATATTTTCCAACTTAATCCGGTTTTGCGCTATTCTCGATTCGAGTCGAACAATATTAAAATTATTCCCGAATAAATTTGCATCTTTTATATCTATTCGGCTATAAACTGCAGGGACTCCGGAAGTATCCACATAAGAGATCAATCCGTTTAATACACCCGTAACTCCCCGAGGACCTCGTAAATAGCTATTAAAAGGATCAATGTTTAAATCGCTGATATTAACAATAAGCGACTTAATCCGGCGGTTTACTGCATCGCCCGACACGATTAACATACCGCCATTCAGTGAAAAACGAACTTCATCCAAACTGATCGTATCGGCATTCCAGGAAAAATGAATCGGGTCAATATTTCGTATTGAATTGCCTTGTTTGTCAGCTTCAATCCGGTCAAAATAGAGGTCTGTAAATTCGATCATTTTCCCTTGAATCTCAACATTAAGATCTTCACCGACAATCCGTAAAGACCTTACAATTGCCGTGTCATTTTCAAAACTAACGATCATTGATGCCATCGGAATTGTATCGTTAAGCAGCGGAGTAATACCGTTCGTTGCCTCAACATAGATGTCGCCAAAATGCTTTTCCCTGATATTAAGAAGACCAAAACGCGCAACAGCATCTTCGAAATACATATTTGAAACGCCAATATCACGGCCTCTGATCCATCCCCGAAAATCCGGATTGCGGATTTTTCCGGTTGCTTCAAGAAACCCTTCCAATCCGCCCTTGAGTTTCCCAATCCCGGCTAATTCCGAAAGCGAAAGAACGTTTCTTGAATTAAAATAGACTCTTGCATTTACAGTGTTGGAATCCAGATTCCCCCAGCCCTCAAGTTTTACTTTCGTATCTTCAAAAAATGCCCGCACGGTATCAACCGTCTCAATGCGACCATTGGCATAAATAAATTTACCTTCCATGGAATTAACAAGGAGAGTATCAAAGCGCGTATGATTGAAATTTATTTTCGTAATAATACTGTTGGGGTTAAATAAATTACCATCAACGTTGACCGATACGAGACCATTTACCCGCGTTTGCATATTAAGGACATTCCATTTTTCCAAATTTACGCCGTCGATGCCAATTTGGGCAAATAAACCACTTTTTGCATTCCACTTTCCACTACCGGTAATAGTTTCCTCTCCGGAACGGCAGAAAAATTCAGAGACACTATAATCGCCCTGATCTATAGATCCTTTAACAACCCCTTTTGTGATTTTGTTATCTTGATAAACGCCGTTAAACCTAAAATCTATTTGAACAAAATCATCTTCATTGTTCACGTTACCCACAATATCCAGGTAATCATTCTTTGAAAATATATTTTGCTGCTCGGGGAAACGTTCCCGGAAGATAATTCGCCCGGCTCTGCAATCAAGATTAAATCTCTTGCCGGAATCCAATTTTACATACCCACACAATCCCAGTTCGGTAGATCTATTTTTTAATTGACATTCATGAATAACCAAAGAGTCGGATATCAATGACATTGCGGTATTTTGCATCGTCACTTTTTCGTTGAATGACTCAACAAAAAAACCAGCATCTTCAACGAATATTGAGATAGACTCCGGCGTAAATAGACAACTGCCGTTTATCGCCTGGCTGGTTACTAATTCTTCTTCAGAATTATTACTATCGTGAATAATTAATTTTGTTATTTCAATTTTTTGAAATTCTAACCGTTTTCCAGAAGCCGATCTGTTTTGAAGGCTAAGATGTGATTTTAAAGTATCGATACTTCCGGGATAAGAAAAGAACAGGGAATCAATGCCGAGGTAATTGATTGTACCTTTTTGAAAAATAAGCGGAATTAAACCGAACTCTAAATTTATTTTACCGATATAAAGAATTTCTGCGTTATTAAACGTGGCTAGATTAAGACTTTTGAATTGAAGACTGCCGAAAGGACTACCACTTATTTCCTCAATTGACAAATCCAGCTGATACTTACTTTCCAACTGTTTATGAAGTACGGCAGCCAGGGAATTCTTCCAGATATCTGAGTGAAGTATATAGAAGGCAGCCCCGCTTCCTACAAGTAGGAGTACGATAAATATCCAGATCGCTATTTTAACTGCTTTTTTCACATACCACCTGTTAAACTTAGTAAGTTAGGTACGCGTAGTGAAATCTCCAAACCATCTTATTAAGCATAGGAAGCATTCTTTATACAAGTATTATTGACGCTAAAACCAGTTTTGTTACTCCCCCCGATCCGGGATGTTCCGGGTTAATGTACAATTCCTGACATTTTAAAACCTGATCATCGAATCTTTTTAAAATATTTGCGGAGGTGGAGGGACTCGAACCCCCAAGGGCGTAAACCCGGCGGTTTTCAAGACCGCTGCCTTACCAATTAGGACTACACCTCCATCTCAACAATAGCGCCGGAATATACAATAAACGGTCTAAACGATGCAAGTTATTTAAACAGGAACCGTGAAAACAGGAACACCACTCAAAATAAATTCACATTCCTAAAAAATATGCTTTAACACCTAATAACCTTCCCAGCAATTTCCTTTACCTTTGCAATTTGTTTTTTGAATTTACAATTGCTAAATTCACCCGTTTTTAAAGTGGAGAGGTGGCCGAGTCGGTTGAAGGCGCTCGCCTGCTAAGTGAGTATCCTGGGAAACCGGGATCCAGGGTTCGAATCCCTGTCTCTCCGCAAATGTATTTCGTTTATATCAAAATCACAAGTAAATCATACAGCGTGTGGGTATAGGCTGTAATCCCATACCCTCTCAAGATAAATAGTAACGATAAAAACATCCCTGCCCCAAAACGGATTAAAAAGGACCTGATTTCAATTACTTCACCATAACTGCCCAGATAATGAAACAAAGAAAAGATCAGAGAAGCGGAAATCATTGCCAATATTGCAGATAGATGCGGTTGAAGTCTTAATATATCTTTCAGGAAAAATAAAAACCCACTCACCAATATTACCCGAAAAATGAACTCTTCATAAACGCCGGCGCCGAGTGCCAGCACTATCATCTCTTTTTTTCCGGGCGCTGTCCCAATTGTTATTAAGTAATCACCAACTTTATCAATAAATATGAACATTAACATGGCAAACACCAGACTTTCCAGAAACATCAGAACAAAAAACTGAAAATGAAATGGTTTGGAGATATTCCGGCGACTATGAAAATAATATGAAATGCCCAATGTAGAAAGCACTAAGAATCCAACAATGTAAAATCCATAAATGTTAAACATGGCAAAAAATTGGCGAAACAGTATATCGGCGCCATTTCGCATGCCCAGTATGTCGGAGTGATTTAAGGTAAAAATCAGAATTTCATAACAGATCAAAAGAGGCAATGTAAAAAGTAGGCTATAAAACGGCGATTTTGATTGTTGCCAATATGCCTTCAAAAGATTCATGTAACGATTAATTTTTACCGTGTTAAAAAAGGAGGTGTTTAGTGCTCCATCTTGAGAACTGCAAGAAAAGCTTCCTGAGGAATTTCGACCCGACCGACCTGTTTCATCCGCTTTTTACCCTCTTTCTGCTTTTCCAACAACTTGCGCTTCCGCGTAATATCTCCGCCATAACATTTGGCGGTCACATTTTTCCGCAAAGCCTTTACAGTAGTTCTGGCGATAATCTTACTTCCAATCGCAGCCTGAATAATAACCTCAAAAAGCTGCTTGGGAATCAATTCTTTTAATTTACTACAGAGTTCCCGTCCATGGTAAAATGCCTTCTCCCGGTGAACAATCCAGGAAAGCGCATCAAGCGGTTCACCATTAATCAAAATATCCAGTTTCACCAGATCTCCTTTGCGAAAGCCAATCGGTTCATAATCAAAGGAAGCATATCCCCGGGATACGGATTTTAGCTTATCATAAAAATCAAATACGATTTCGCCAAGCGGTAATTCATAAATTACCTGAACTTTACCGGTATCAAGATAGCGGGTCGTTTTATATATTCCCCGCTTATCCTGACATAATTTCAAAATATTTCCCAAATAATCACTTTGAACAATGATCTCAGCCTTGACATAGGGCTCATTGACAACCTCAATATCACCGGCGGGCGGCATGTCGGATGGATTATGAATTTCGATCATCGCCCCTGTATGGAGAACCGCCTGGTATCTAACGTTCGGCATAGTCGTAATAAGCTCCAGGTTAAATTCCCGCTCCAGGCGTTCCTGGACAACTTCCATGTGAAGCAATCCCAAATACCCGCATCGAAATCCAAAGCCCAACGCATTAGATGTTTCTGCTTCAAATGTCAGCGAAGAGTCATTTAATTTCATCTTCTCTAAGGAACTTCGCAGTTCTTCAAAATCTTCACTAACAACGGGATACATTCCGCTAAAGACCATGGGTTTTATTTCCCGATAACCGGGTAAAGGTTCATCCGCCGGTTTTATTTTATTTATAATTGTATCACCGACGTGCACTTTTGAAATATCTTTAACTCCGGCAACGATATAGCCGACATCACCGGAAACCAGGCAAGCGGTTTTGACTCGGTTCATCTTAAATTTTCCGACCTCGGCGACTTCATAACTGGCATCACCGGCAAAAAAGCGAATCTGTTGCCCGGCTTTTACCTCACCGTCAAACACCCTTATATAAGGGATAACACCGCGGAAAACATCAAACATTGAATCAAAGATCAAAGCCCGTAAAGATTTATCGGGATGATACCGCGGCGGTGGAATATTTTCTACAATGGCATCAAAAACGCTCTGAAGTCCCAGACCGCTTTTAGCGCTGGTTAAAACAATTTCACTTTCGTCACAACCAATGAGATCGACAATCTGGTGGATAGAGCTCTCAATATCAGCGCCCGGTAAATCGATTTTATTGATTATCGGAATAATAGCCAAATCATTCTCAATTGCAAGATAGGCATTACTGACCGTCTGAGCTTCAACCCCCTGGGAGGCGTCAACCAATAGCAAGGCGCCTTCGCAAGCGGCAAGGCTCCGGGAAACTTCATAAGAAAAATCAACATGACCGGGTGTATCGATAAGATTAAGGATATAATTTTTACCGTCACTATGTTTATAATCCATCTGAATCGGGTGAGATTTTATCGTAATTCCACGCTCCCGCTCCAGATCCATATCATCGAGCACCTGGGATTTCATATCTCTCTGACTAATTGTCCCCGTAAACTCCAGCATCCGGTCTGCCAGCGTGGATTTACCGTGGTCTATATGAGCAATAATCGAAAAATTTCTTACATTTATATTCATATATATAAATTTAAGATAATTGTTCTCCTCAAACAAGGTGACATACGACAATTGATGCTATAACGTAAAGAATTAATAATTGGTTTACTAGTTTATTGGTTTATTAGTTTATTTGACTCCGTTACTCCACATAACAGATTTGAAATTTGTGCCGAAGGCATCCCTTGGGAAAATTAGATCTGATTTCCCATCATATCACTCCAAAAGTTAACTGTTAATTTTTTATACCTCTTTAGGTTCTGACTGCCCGGTAACGAAGTTTACGGTGGTTTTATCGTCGGGGGCAGGATCTATACAATCCTTCCCGGTGAATATAATCCGCGACCGCTTTTGGGACCATAGAATCGATTGGCGCCCTCTCTTTCACATTGTGGCGAATCATGGAAGAAGATATCTCCAGGAAGGGCGCTTCAATTAACTCAATCTTATCACGGAAGTTCGACTGGACAGATTTAATATCGAACGTCGGTCTTTTCACGACCAAAACCCTGGATTCGGCGAGAATTTGATCGGGGTCTTTCCAGGTGTGAAATTCTTTGAGACTATCCGCTCCCATCAGGAAAAAAAGTTCTTCCCTCCGAAGACCTCTTTCCTGTTTCAATTGTCGAATTGTGTCGATCGAAAAGGATATTCCTTTCCGCAGTATTTCGATATTTGATATTTCAAAACCTTTCCGACCTTTGATCGCCAATTCCAGCATACGAAGCCGTGCATCGACCGAACTCAGAGAATGGGATATTTTATGGGGAGGTAAATAGGCCGGAACAAACAAGATTGTATCGATCTTCAAACGATCTCGAATTGCTTCTGCAATAACCAGATGCCCCAGATGAGGCGGATCAAATGTACCGCCAAAGATGCAGACGCTCATTTGCTAAACTTCTTCTTTTCCTTTTCTATCTTCAGAAGTTCGCGTTCATATAACCGTTTTAAAGAATTCAAGCGTTTTTCTTCTTTAAGGGATTTTTCCTCTTTCTGAATTTCTTCGATCAATTCCTGATACTGATCAAATTGGTGGAGTTTGATATAGCAGTGGGCTTTCTCCAATTTTGCCTTTACAACCCAGTCGGTATCGTAGAACTCCTCAAGCATTTTATCTAAATAAATTATCGCCGATTGCCACTCTTCCATTTTTCGGTATAATTTTCCGCTTTCGAAAACTTTCCGGGCAAGTTTATTACGAATATCTTTAATCTGATCCTCAGCACTCTGACGCAATTCGCTCGCCGGATAGGAATCAATAAAATCCTGAAAACTTTGTAAGGCTCGTAGAGAATTCACCTGGTCCAGAGGATATTTCGGCGACTGCTTATAGTACGACAGGGCAATTTTATAGTACGCCTCTTCAACGAAGGGGCTATAACTATATCGCTCGATAAGCTGCTGATATTCCGAAACTGCCAGGAGAAATTCTTTCTTGTTAAAGTAACACTCTCCCAGTTTAAACTGGGCGTCATCGGCTAATTCACCGCCGGGACTATTTAAAAGGACCATATTGAAATTATCAATGGCGGATTCCCATCTTTTTTTCTTAAAAGCGGTTTCAGCTTTTTTGAAATATTCCTCGGTACTCATACCCGTTTTTATCTTTGTTCCGGCACATCCGACCAACATTATTATCAGCGCGATTAAAATAACCGGCTTCAATTTTCCCGATTTAATAACTCTCATGTTGTCATCCTGTTAGGCTCTTAAAAGTTAATTTCTTGCTTTTTTGCAAAGAAAATGGTCATCATTAAATTTATTCACAAATCAAAAAAGATACTGGATATTGGATACTTGTTTTTTTCTACCCAGCATCCAGTATCGTCTCAAAATATGTGGGGCAACTTCTCATTTCTCAAATTTTATTCTTTACCTTTTTGGGACTGGCTTGTCCAGGTTAGGATTAAAGGATTACTACTATTTTTGCTTTGTTAAAAAGCCACCGATAACGACACACCTCTGAAAGGATTTTTCTGACGAATGTCCGTAATTAAGCCGACCTGCCAACTGACTTTTTCCGCTTCGGGGAAATAATTTTTCGCCGCAACCTGGGCATGAAAAGCGCTAATTATATGATTAAACATAATTGCCGTGGCGAAATTGGTCGCCATCTTTAACGCATCATTGGAATCTTTGCGCTGATTTAAATAATTATTCCGCAGATCTGACATATACACTGTATCAGGATCGGAATTGAAATTCAAAAAATCATTCCAACCGCCCGCAAATTGATCATATTTACCAATATTTTCATAATAATCACGTGTGCGGACAGGTTGCATATCTCCATTTAATACATAGGATTCCCAACCCACAAAAGCAGTATCCAAATACGTGGCATTGCCTTCATATTCAACGTCATCATATTCCAGATAAATGTAATGCGACCCCGAGAGTCCGGTTTTCTCACTATTCATGCCATTCATATATAAATTTTTCAATGTCCAATTTTCATCGGCATACTTCTTATATTCTTTTTCCAGGTCTTCGCCCTTACCTTTCCTGTTGAAATACATTATCCAGGAAAATACTTCAACACCGGCAAACGTCAAAGCCCGCCATTTGGCGCCCGCATAATATTCACCGGCACCCGGTACCAGTGCCGATAATAAAAATGCTTTACCCGGTGATTTTTTATATTCAAACTCGAAAGAATCTTGCGGAGACGAATTAAACTTCAATCCGCTTTCCAGCATAGCGCGATCGGATGTAGTTAAGGTTTCATTTGCCAGATACACCTGCCCGAAAACCAGTGCAGGCAATAAAAAGCCAAGGAGCAATGCCGTCTTAATAATCGTCTTTTTCATTATACCTCCTTATAATCCAAAAAGTATTGTTAAATATGTTCGCCATTCTCTCCCATACTGATGGGGTACATCTTGCCTGTCTACGATTGTAAACTCGTCAATACCATAGACGAAATCCAGACTGATTGCCGTTGGATAAGCATAAAATGAAAATCCGCTTAATCTTAATTGTATACCAATATCGGATTTAAAATCCGATGTTATGGATTTTACGATGTCCACGGTATTCAGTGTAAAATCCGACCAGTTCATGCCCGGATAGCCCTTTACCTTATTCCAAGCGTTCCCGGTTTCAACATAGGTCGCCAAAAATGCGTTTTGCAGATTGAAAGGCAAAATCTGAATATCTTGTTCCCGAAACAGCGGAATTCTCCAGGTATAGTGCAAACTGAACAGGTTGCGTCCTTCCATGCTATAAAATGGATAACCCCTCAAACCGGGCATTCCCCCGGCAAAAAAGTTGAAAAAGGTATCAATATCATATTTGGATATCCAGCCGGCTCGCCACTTCAAGGTTCCAACCAATTTGTTGACCACCGGATATTTGTGCCGCCATTCACCTTCATGCTCAATTTTCCAGTAATAATTTTTACGGAAATTTTCGGCTAATGTCCCAAAATCCTCATTGACGCCAAAATCCTTTAGAAATTTATCATAATTTCTATAAATATTGGTGTTTAAAATAATGCCGTTGTCCGGATTTGTAAATTGATTCAAAGTTGGAACTACCTTTTTAAGCAGCCAGTTCAGTTTAAAATCTACACCCCGGTAATAATCATAGGTGAATCCATTGGAATAAATACCGGCTGATGGAATTTTCTCATCTGTCGCTGTCCGGTACTTCGACCAACTCACGTCAAACCTTAACTGATTGATGCCGGACATGGGAACAGAAATTCCCGCAAGCGCCTCAGTTAAATAAAAGGTATAATCCACTTCAATCGGGTAACCGTTATAAGTAGTTTTTTTATTTAAAATACTGCGGCTGATATTATTAAACTCCAGATAAATCGTCGGATACCACTGATGATATTCCAATAACACCATCAAATCCCGATCTTTGATGCTGTTGACCGAGGCGCCCCCGAAAATATTAAAACGGTCCAGAATTTCCGACGAAGAGAAATAAAAACCCGGTTTCACGGTGCCATAGTCTATCATTACGCGAGGCATAATAAACATTTTCGAGAACTTGTCTTTATATTTTACCGGCTTTACTCGTTCCAATTCCGCGACAGCCATAATGTTGGGAACCGTTTCAGAATAATTGAAATATTGTGCAATTTCATTACTGATCTCCCGGGGTTCTTCGATCATAGCGATCTTAAAAGACGAATCATCAAAAAGCGAATAGAGCAATTCACCTTTTTGATTCACGGAAGGCATTTGGGCGCCGCCGACGACATTGGTCACCAGTTCCACGGCGCCGCTACCAAGCGACTTGCGGTAAATGTTAAAGATGCCTGTTTTATCGCAAGCGTAATAGAGCCATTTTCCATCGGGGCTGAAAAAAGGATTTCGGGAATCATAATGTTCGGTATCTATATAGTCAAATTTTCCATCGGCGACGTGGTACACGGCGATATTCCGGCCGTGATCGGTCATATAATCGAAAGCAATCTGTCTGCCATCAGGCGACCAGTGAGCGGTGAATATCTCCAAGCCGTCACTGTAATCGGTGACCTTTTTTGATGTCATCGAGTCCATATTCATGATAAACAGGTTCGAGGTGCCGTCCCGACCGGAAACAAAGGCGAGTTGTTTGCCGTTGGGTGATATCGCCGGGTTATAAGCCCGGGCATATTTTGTAATCTGTTTTTCCTTCTTGCGCTGTAAATCATAGCGATAAATATCAAAAAAGACACAGCCCTGTTTGTCGGGTTTGCTACTTTTGGAATAATAAATACTTTTACCGTCCGGGGCGACCGATATGCGCGATAGTACTTTGGGTTGAATTAATTTGCTTTTCTTTGTATTTACGTCGTATGCATACAATGAGGTCTGCATAAAATAATCGCGCCCGCGATTTGAGAGATAATAGATCAGTGAATCACCGCTCCACTCCGGATAATACTGAGTCGTAGCGTCACCAATTAGAATATCGCCAATTACCTGATTTTGTAAAATTGTTTGCGCCAGTTTGCCATAATAGGTTTCAAGATATTGAACCCATTCGTTATATATCTGCTTACCGGGAACTCCGGTGGCTTTCTTCAGCGCATTATTAATCGAAAACTGTACGGGATTTGAAATAATGTCTGCCAACCGGGGAATCACATCCGGTCCAAAACGATCGGATAGATATCTGACAAAAGCATAACCCTGGTTGTAGGTCGATTCATTTCCAATGCCCCGTTTCCCAAATGAAGCCATTTGACTGAAGGATAAGACCTTCTTGTGCAGTGTGCGGTCACGCAACAACATATCCCGATGAGAATCCCAAAGGTCATTGGTCGTTCCGGGATACATGAATTGCGCCATCCCTTCGGCTAACCACATAGGAATCACCAGCCCCGGAATCGGATAAGAGGAAATTACCCGGGGATATCCGTAAACAACATCATCACGTTTTTCATCTTCATAGTCAATTACCTGAAAATAGAAACCCGGTATCGAGCGGGTGTATTTCATTGATTTCTGAAGCGAAACTATATGAGTGAATTCATGGGTGATTACATCCAGCAACCAGTAATGATTTCCTCTCAGCGGATAGTCCAGGGGTGTAGCCCAGATTTCAATCTTGTTGTCGTAATAGTAAGCGGCGCCGTTAGAGTTATCGCCAATATCTTTAATAATCAGATCGGTTTTTTGATCCGGTTCATAATTATAGAATGAAGTAACGGGTCCATAAACAGCCTCGGCAATATCGGCTGACTTCCAGGCGGTCCACTCGGCGCCTTCATGATAATGAATCTCAAAATGGTCGGTTTCAAAACTTTTCCAATTCAATTCGGGATGATTATAAGTGGCAAATTGGGCATTTACTTTAGCCGGAATAAAAATCCCGCTGAAGATCAGGAAAAAGAAAATATAATTTATAAGTATTCGATGAACTTTAGACACTAATGAATAACCATTATTTTGACGATTTTACTTTCGGTCTTACTGCCGGACGTGGCTTTTACAACGGCAAAATAGACGCCGTTAGCTACATTAGTGACGTTCCACTCTATTTCGTTGTAATCATTAATTAATGGATTGGAATCCCTGAAAGATGTGATAAAATCCCCGGCAAGATCATAGATATCAATCAAAATATCACATTCCGCAGTCGGGAAATAGCGAATCGCCGTGCGGTTAAACTTGGTCGGATTCGGCCAGTTAAAGGTTTTATGCTTGTTTAAAAGACCATTAGAAACGATTCCGTTTCCGGATGGAATTAAGGAATAATAATTATTCCGCTTCCGATTCCCACCGCTCGTGTACCATGCATCCTCAGATAAAACATTATCACTCAATTGAATTGCAGTATAATGTCCTGCTGGTTCTGCAGTTCTCCCACAAAAAACCAAGCTACCATTAAATGATAACAAAGAAACGGTTCCATCTAATAGCATTGGGAAGCTTTTGGGAAATCCATCAATCAGTTCTCCCCGGTAATTAAAAGAAATTATGCCAGTATGATCCAACATCGTAATAACATCTACTAATCCATCTCCATCAACGTCACTTGTGAGTAACTGCGTATCAAACATTGTTCCTCGGAATTGGTTTGGAACACTGATCGGATAATTATTTTCCAGCAATAATGCTTCGTTAAAAGCATATAGATCATAACTAGTTTGCAGAAGTATTTCCGGGCGTGTATCCCCATCAATATCACTCAGGGCAAGATGGTCGCCGTAAGAGGAATGAACAGCATAGGATTTCAGTTCAACAGAATCTGAACCAGGATTTAATATTAATTCGATACCATTCCTGTTCACTGTAACTACATCTGGAATATTATTAGCATCGATAAAACCAACCGCTGCACTGAGAACTAACGGTGTCACCGTTACCTGCAGTTGGTCAATATTTTGGATACCATTAGAATTCAAACTTAATTTATCAATCGAGCCATCATCACTATTTACTAAAAATATTCCGTTTCCTTGTCCAACAATTTTATAACTTCCATCATCAATTATCTGTTCATACTCGATATTGCCAGTCTGATCAGAATAACTCATTAAGATGGTCTGCCTGTTGAGTGTTTGAATAACCTGAAGAAATACTCCATTATCATAAAACAGATTACTATACGGTTTATATATTCTATATTCCAACGTGTCAATCAAATTCAGATGGTAATCATCGTTAATCCGCCAAACCTGTAAAAGCCTGTCCGAAGTATCGTTCTCAACATATCGGTGTGTTTCATTTGAAAATGCAAATGTGTTTGGCGATATGCCAATCACCTCAATTGGTCTAAAACCAAAATAACTGGTTGCAGAAAGCTTTTCGGTGTTTGGCAAGTATAAATATATACTGTCAGAGATAGTAATAAACTCGGTTGATCCGTCATCCACAAATATGTCAACATTTAATATCCCTGATGATATTTTTATATGTTCATCCTCAAATCTTTGGCATTCCTCAGAAATCCGAAACGTCATCACCGAATCTGCCGGTCCGATACTGTCCACCACAATCCCGGTATAAGCCCGGTCATAGCTGCGGGAAGACGGATTGGTATAATCGCTAAATCCCACCCGTTTTTCAGCATCTTCGGGATAATCGGGATTCAAGTGCCAGAAGCCTTCATTGCCGGCAAACCATGGATCAAAATACCAACCCACATCCACGGTAGAGCCAATCATCTGAGATTCATAACCCAGATCCTGGGCGCCGTCGCCCTCCTCGAGATCCACGCCGCGATGGTTCTTATTAAGATTCACACTGTTAGTCGCAAGATTGGCATCGATAACCGATTCATCAATATGCCAGATCAGCAGTCCGGCGCCCGGCAAACCAACATCATATCTCGGAACTGAAAGCAGTACACCAGTCGCCGCTGAAAATTTCGCATCAATTGAATCCACAATCAGCGGAATTAAGGGCTGCGGTTCTTTTTCGCCGGCTTCGACATAAAGCCTGTACTGAATACTGTCCAAAGTCACGCCGGGATAGACATCCGTATATCTGTTTTCCAGTAAAAAATATTCATTATCATTAATCGGTATCTTCCACAGAGTTGTATCGGCTCCGGACTCTGCATGACGCAGTTTAACATCATTAAAGCCCTGCGCAATCACCGGTGTATCCCAGCCCATGAACTCCCGTTCCCAGGCGGAAGGATAAGCCGGAACCAGCCCGTTCAGGTTCGCCGACCCCTGATCCATCAGTCCGAATTTTCCAATCCCCGTTTCACCGGTTTCCGTATTATATAGCCCCGGCAAGCCGAGATAAAAACCCATCATGAAAGCAAATGTCCCATTCAGACCGATTTGATAATCGCAGGGTATCGAAGCGTCACCAAAGACGTCTTCCCAATTTGGATATAGTAGGTGATTTTGAGATTCGGGCAGTATGAGTCCCCGGTCGATTTGAACAGTTCCATTGTCTACGGATATGCTGTTTGCCGATTCACCTGTTTCGGAAAAATATTTCATCAAATCGGCGCTGGTTAAACAGGCTGATGGGATATCATAGGGCGTCGGATCGAGGAAAAGATCAAAATCCTGACCGACTCCGGCATGAAATACAACCACGACATCATATTTGCTGAAATCGATATCAGTATCGTCATCAGCCAATTTTACGGCTTCAACAAAAAGCTGTGTCAGACGAATATCAATGGAATCTTTTTGTAAAAACGGATGGTAGTATTCCATCTTACGGGATAGTTGGTAGGGATTTGAGTCGTCTAAAGGAAATACGCTTGAGAGATTGGTGTCGATAACAACGTGCCCGTTGGAAGCGTGGCTGTAAAAGTTTGCCAATGCCCGGATATGGTCCTTAAAATAGGCATTATTATGAGGAGCGGGATCGATAACGGGAAAATTATCACAAGGCAATGTTGCAGATTCCAAAAATTGACCGGTGCCGGTTGTTGCTTCATTGTCATCTTCCTGAAATGCTACCCGCAACGCACAGATAGAAATCGTGCCGTTTGTCAGCGGTCCGGAGATATACGGTGAAGATAACTTTCGTAAAGAGGGTTGTATATTAGCTTTTGAAGGATTAAGCGCTAATAGCACAACTGGTAATAATATCAATGAAAATAAAAATCGTTTTTTCATGATATAACCGGCAGGACAAGGTGATAAATATTCTGATTTATCGTCGCTCCTGACAAATCTCCTAAAATTTTATATTCAGTGAGAAAAACATCGTGTTCGCCCGCGGGTGACCGGCTTCACCGGCAGTATAACCAAAGTCAATTCCCAATCCGGCATAACGTAAACCGGCACCAAAAGTCGGGACAGGCCATTTACCTTTCATGAGGATCTTACCGGTTTTATCATAGATACATCCGATACGAATCGCAAAAAGATCCGAATACCAGTATTCGACGCCGAGGTTGTGATTTAATTTCTCGAGTTCCCTCACCAGAGATCCGTCATTGGTATCTCCATCTTCATCGGCTTTTTTTCCATATTGATTTTTCCCATCACCGACATCTTTGCCAATACCGTCAGCATCAGAATCATACAGCAATAACCAATCGTCAATCCAGGATGTGAACATCCCGATGTACCAGTCATCGGTATGAGCCGCTTCCATTTGACCGTCTTTATTGTATTGTCCGGCAGCACCGACATAATGACCATTTTCATCATAATATCCAACACGTTCATCGCCGTCAATATCTCTGTTGGGATATGAAGCAACCAGCAGTTTATTGACATCGTAGGCGACAGTTACTCTATTAAATTCGCCACCGAAAGTGTAATTTAAACCCATTTTCAGATTCGTGGGCATTGGATCAGCCTGAGAAACGTCAATAAAGGCAATTTTTGGTCCAATATTAGCTATAGTAGCACCAAAAGTCAGGTTTTTAGTTAAAAACTGCTTTTTCATGTAAGCTACATCAAAGGCAAAGTTAGTGGATGTTCCCTTCCCCAGTTCTGCCCCAGCGCCCTGATCGGTTAAATGCTGATAGATCATTTTTATATTAATACCAATCGCAGATGTACGCGATAGAGCCGTTCCGTAGGAACCGGTTATCGCCATCATATAGGAAGAAAAAGTACCGAGGAAATTTCCGTATTCATCGGTACGATCCTGCTCACCGAGATTCATCAAAACAAGATTACCGCCTAAAGTACCTACGTTTTTAACAAAATGCCGATAACCAACGAACTCATAATAAATATCACTTGCCAGATTCGGTAACCAGTTCGTATGAGTTAGCGCCACTTCTCTCCCCCGCAAAAACCCAAGTCCGGCTGGATTCCAGTAGCTGGCATAGGCATCGTTTGCCACTGCGACACCGGCTTCACCCATGCCTGCCGGACGGGCTCCGGGGTTAATCAAAAGCCAGATCGCACCTGCTTCACTCTGAGCGTTTAGAGAGAAAACGCTAGCAATCACTATAAAAAATACAACGAGAATTTTTTTCATCTATACCTCCCGCTAACAAAAAACCGAATTTATTCCGCAATTCGGCTTGCCAAAACCTTAAT
This sequence comes from Fidelibacterota bacterium, assembly GCA_021161185.1. Lineage (GTDB taxonomy): Bacteria > Fidelibacterota > UBA2242 > UBA2242 > UBA2242 > DPVY01. The sequence goes on along the minus strand of JAGHBC010000144.1, from coordinate 19,574 downwards.
TAAAAATTTGTTTAGAGAAAATTATTTCCTGTTTCTTCTGCCCGTTTATACCAACTATTCGATAAACACTCCAATTTCGAAAAGGAAATTACTGGTAATTCGATCAAGAATCAAGAACAAATCATGCATAAATTTTATCAAAAGGGTTCTGCCTCCTCAATCAACATTATCGGTATATCATCTTTGATGTCATATATCAAGCGACATGAGCGACAGATGAGTTTCGCATTTTCGCGGTCGTACTCAATATCACCCTTGCATTTTGGACACACTAATATTTCAAGTAATTCATCAGAAATCATTTTAACCTCAAATCTTCAAATAATCCACTGATATATGACAATTCCAACTAATTAGCCACAATATTTGTTCCATTGTTTATCAAATAAAAACGAATCTGTCATGCGCATCGAATTTAAAACAAACATTTATATCTCAGAATTTTTATGCGAGAGTTTATCGATCTGATTTCTAAATTCATCCAGATCTTTAAACTTTTTATATACTGAAGCAAACCGAATATAAGCAATCTCATCCAATTCCTTCAGATATTTTATCACCATCTCACCAATATAATTGGATGCCACTTCCCCACCGGATAGCTCTTCAATCTCCTTTTCAATATCAATAACAATAGATTCCAGTTTATCGGCAGGAACAGGTCTTTTATTACAAGCAATCTTCAGACTGTGCAGGAGCTTTTGACGGTCATATTCTTCACGTCGTCCATCGTTTTTTATAATTGTCAACGGATATTCGACGACATATTCATACGTTGTAAAGCGGTGCCCGCAATCCAGACATTCCCGACGCCGACGAATGGCATTGTTTTTCTGTGCGGCTCTTGAATCAACCACTTTTGTTTCACTGGAACTGCAAAATGGGCATTTCATAATAAAACCTTATGCGTTTATTTCCCGATATAAAGGAAATCGGCTACATAGTTCTTTCACCTCTTTACGAACAGAAGCTTTTACCCGATCATCTTCATGATGGGTTAGAGATTTATCGATTAACCGGGCAATTATTTTCATTTCGCTTTCCTGCATTCCCCGGGTTGTCATTGCCGCCGTTCCGATGCGTATCCCACTCGTAACAAAAGGACTTTTTGTATCGAAAGGAACCATATTCTTATTGGTCGTTATCCCGGATTCTTCGAGAGTATTCTCAGCTAATTTCCCGGTGATATTTTTATTGGTTAGATCAATCAGCATCAGGTGATTGTCAGTTCCGCCGGATATTAGTTGGTAGTCCAATTTCATAAGTTCTTCAGCCAATACTTTGGCGTTCCGAATAATCTGTTGTGCATACTGTTTAAATGACGGCTTTAAAGCCTCACCAAAAGCTACGGCTTTTGCGGCAATGATGTGCATTAATGGTCCACCCTGAATACCGGGCATCACATTTGAATCAATAATTTCCGACATCATTTTAGTCCGACCACTTTTAGCGGCAACAATCCCAAATGGGTTTTCATAATCTTTACCCATAAGAATTAACCCACCTCTGGGACCACGCAAAGTTTTATGCGTGGTTGAAGTAACGGCATGACAAAAGGGCAATGGACTCGGATGCAATCCGGTTGCAACCAGACCGGCAGGATGGGCAATATCAGCCACTAAAAAAGCGCCAACGCTATCGGCTATCTCCCGGAATCTTGCAAAATCAATAAACCGGGGATAAGCGCTGCCTCCGGCAATAATCATTTTAGGTTTCATCTCTTTAGCAATCTTGGTCATCCGGTCATAATCGATGTGACCGGTTTCCTTTTTTACTCCATAAGAGACAATATTGAACAATTTGCCGGAAAAATTAACCGGGCTGCCATGAGTTAGGTGCCCGCCATGGGCAAGGTCCATACCCATAACGGTATCCCCCGTCTGCAAGAACGAAAAATAAATCGCCATATTGGCCTGAGATCCGGAATGGGGCTGTACATTTGCATATTCAGCGTTAAACAGTTCCTTCACTCTGTCCCGGGCAAGGTTTTCAGCCGTATCCACAGCCGAACAACCACCGTAATACCGTTTTCCGGGATACCCTTCGGCATATTTATTAGTCATTGTCGAACTAGCGGCTTCCAGCACCGCCGGACTGACAAAATTTTCAGATGCAATGAGTTCGAGTGTCCAGCGCTCACGTTCAAATTCTGCCGTGATCGCAGACATAATATCTGGATCTTCTTTCCTTAAATAATCAAAATCCACAATTCATCTCCTCAAGTTCTTGCAATTTATTTACCCGGCGTTGATGGCGACCGCCTTCAAATTCAGATTCCAACCAGGCAGTCAATATTCTCACCGCCAGATCCGCTTCGGTGTAACCAGCTCCGAAACAAAGAACATTCGCATCATTATGACGTCTGCTAAGCCGAGCAATTTCTTCATTGTAGGCTAGCGCCGCACGTATTCCGCGCACTTTGTTAGCCGCGATACTCATACCGATACCGGTTTTACAAATGAGTACACCTTTGTCGGCATCCCCGGCAATAATTTTCCCGGCAACAATTTTAGCAGGATCGGGATAGTCGATCGGCTGAGTGGAATTGGCGCTGCAGTCGATCGCAATATGTCCCTGTTGCCTGGCACATTCAATAAGAATGGCTTTTAATTGAACGCCGCCATGATCAGAACCAAAAGCGATTATCATTAATTCTGTTTTACGTTAATATCAATCCAGCTGTAACACTCTAAGCGTGGACGATAAACTGTCCTTTCTTTCCCAGTGGCATCAATTTTATTCATGAACCAATCTTCACGTTTGGGAATCATGTATTCCTTGAGAAAATCAATTCGTGATTTGACGCTATAATCACCTAACTTATATGCTTCCAGATAGTCATCATAGGCCAACTTATATACTAGTTTGTCTTCAAAATTCAACTGCCGTGAGCTGCTATAATATTCGGCAGCAGCATAAAAAAGATCTCCGCGTATCTTATAAGCCAAACTGGAATTCCCGATAGCAATTGCTTTTTTAGCCCAATTGTATGCGCCTGAAAAATCAGTCAGATTCTGTCGCATTTTTGTAATATTGTCGATTACTTCAAGGTCCAGGGGATCAATATTTTTATTGATATGCTCATAGACCGAAGATGCTTCAGCATAGCGCCCTAATGTCTTGTATAAATCTGCTAATTCCGCCCAGGCTTGCTCATTACGCAAATCCAGCCTCGTAACTTTCTTGTATACTTCAATTGCTTTACCATATTCAAGCTGTTCCGTTAGCGCCTTGGCGTATTCCATTCCAAAACGAACGTTGTCCGGATTTCGCTCCCACTGTTCTCTGCGAACTGTTGTAATATCTTTACCCAATTTCTCATAAGCGATCAAACGGTCATTAATTGCTTGTTCATCATTTGGTTTGATCTCCAGCAATTTCTCAATTCCCCAAAGCATATCTTCATAACGTTCCTGGACAAAACACAATTTAATATAACTTCGATAGAGATCAATATCCTCAGGTGCGATTTCCAGCATTTTCTCATATTGCCGGATTTCCAAATCAGCTTTTCCCTGGATATGATAGATGTAAGCGATATTCTTATGAATATAAAAATCATCGGGAAGATACTTTTGACCTTCAAGATAGACATAAAGCGCACTATCGTAATAAACCGGGTCGTTTTTTGCCAATTGCTGGTAAGCTCGTCCGTAGTAGGGATATATATCCTGAGCATATTCTTTCTGACAACCATATTCCATCATTTTCTTGTAATTCTTGATTGTACCGTGCCAGTTCTGGTTTTGATAGTAACTATAAGCAAAATTCAGATAAAGATCACATTTATCCCGGTCAATTTCAGGCTCGGTTGCAGTGCCTGATACTTGGGCATCCTCGGTACTGTCCGCCGGCGGCACACAACTCGTAAAAAATACTAATGCCGCAAGGATTATAACGAAAACTATCAGATGTATTAAGCGCTTGTTTTCCATATCACGCTCCTCCTCCTGGTTTTTAAAAACGTTTAAACTTCCTAAACCACAATTCCCCTGTTGTAACGCTGATATAAACGGACAGCACCTTCTCTTTGCCGTAGGTATTATTTAGAAATCCGTCGCGAATTGCAGCAACAATCGCTAAATCTATGCGATTTAAATTTTGCATAAAAGGCAATCCTACTCCAATGCTGATACCGGACTCTTTCAACCCACCGGATTGATAAATCATCTCCGATTTATAGTATGCGCCGCCTCTCAGCGCCATTTGCTGCCAAATAGTTGTCCCCGGTCGATAGGGTTTCTCTTTTTCAAGACCGAATCCAATATAAAAGGGATTTTTTGCTTCAGTTTTTTCGAGGACATAAAAGTCCTTTAATAGTGAACCCGAAACGATAGAATGTGAAACATCCGCAGAAAAAGTCAGCGATTTGCTTATTTGCCTTCGGACGCCCAACTGAAACATCGCCGGATAAGGAATTGCCTGGTGGCTGGTTGTGCTGTCATCGCCAAAATAAAAATCGTACATTCGGTAAGATTCAAATTTTAAAGGATAATCCAAATAAAGCGCCAACCCCGATTTACGGTCTTTGCTGATCCAGTACGAACCGGTACCAATTTGGACCCCCTGAACAATTGTATATTTCTTAAAATAACTTTTTATACTTCCATCATCAAGATCGGTATCCATTTTGGTCAAATAATTACCAAAATATACTTGGGCTTTTAATCCCAGTTGAAACCGCGGACTTATCCGGTAACCACCGCCTATGAAGAATTGTGAAATCCCACCGGAAACCTGAACATCGGATGAATAGTTTACTACCGTCGCTCCAAAGGAGCTGGAATCAGTGAAACTTTTTCCCCCTTCCATCCGTGTCACCGGTGTGATACCCATGGCAAGACCAACCTTATCACCCACAGGGAATTTAACAGAAAATCCTAAAAATTGGGTTAATATTCCTTGTTGATTTTCAAGCATGGATGAGCCCGCCTGTCCCTGCAAAGAGGTTGTAGCAAACCCATTCCAGAGCGCTGGATTGGCTATATTTAGACTTAATGAATCGGAGATTGCCGCCCCGGTATTACCCAATCCAAGGCTGCGGACAGAAAGGTAAGGAGCCGGTAAACCAAAGCCATAGGAAGAATAATTAGAATTCTGTCCCATCAATGATCCGGAGATAAGCAGTAATAACAATATCCGTTTATACATTAATCTATTGTTCTTTCATGGTTAGTATTTCCAAATAAGGTCGGCTATCGACCGGATTTTGACTGGATGTATTATAAAAACTTATAGTCGATATATTTAAATTTGTCGGCGCCGCCCACAGAACGATTCCATAGTTATCGATATAGTTACTGGTAATGCCTTGAATCACCTTCTTGACATCAATTACCGCATCGTTGTCCGTACTTCCAATCGGATGCAGGTGATCATAGACCTGATGCATAGGATTATAATCCGAAGTATCATTCACGACAGAATCCGGTATCGTCACATAAAGACTGAAATTTTCCCCGTATGACTGGCTCTGGTCCTGATTAATATTTAAATGTAAATTAGCTTTGGCAATTACTGCATTTTTATCCAGGATTAGATTTTTTAAATTAAAATTCAAACGGACAAAAGACATTCGACCGGCGCTGATTGACAGGCTTTTGTCAGTATCCACATTATCCTTAAAAGATATTATAGACAGATCTTCGGAGGGTTTGATTTTATTAATAACGGTATCACCATCCTGAATGTAAGAAATCTCTAACCACGGATAATAAGTTTCTTCACTGGAATAGAATGCCTGTACGCTGGCTATCGCTGTGTCGGCCTGCTGTAAAACCAGAGTATAGTCCGTATTATTTCCGGCATGCCAATCCAGCAAAACACTATCCAGCAAAACACTTTTAACAGTTATAGTATCGCTTTCGTGAAATGTAAAGGAAGTAAGATAATCAACCGTGTAGTCCGTTAAAACAAAGTTATTATAGTTACTACTATCTTCCGACCAGGGATCATCCCCATTATTATAGAGCCGGGAAATTGATATATCAACGGAATCCGCCGACACTCCTGAAGATTGAAATTGATGGTAAGTTTGCAAATTCAGAGACACCGATATGAGCGAATCCAGGATATCCGGTAGGCTCGTAAGGTCTGCAAACTTTAATAACGTATAGGCATAGATATGTTCATCGTTGCCGGCAAACAGAACACCTGAGGTGCCCAAATTGGGTTCTATAGTTCTCTGAACAAAATTCAGGGAATTAGCCGGAATAGTGATTGTTTCGAATATTAAAGGCGCTTTGTTGATCGGCAGAGTCGGTATTTTTTCTTCACATGCTCCCAAAACCAATAATATAACAAGAAACCACCATTTATAGACTGAAATGATAGCAAGATAAGGCGGTTGACTTATTGAGCGCCCGGAACGGCGATCCTTTTGATTATAATTTTTCCACAATTCTAATAATTTCATCTGCTAACTTTTGCCATTCTTCCGGAGATTCATTCTCAAGATTATAAGTTGTAATTTTTGGTTCGCTATCTTTAAACAAACTTTTAAACGTAGGATCAGCTTTATAAGTTTCCAACAGATCTTCTTTATTATTTATCACCAGGGTATGATCACAGATATGATGAGCGGCGGCAACACAATCCATTTTATCGCCATCCTCTATTAAAGCGGTATCGAATTCCGTCAGTCCAATGCTTTTATAATCTTCGATCTTATACTTCGAATTGGGATTTTTTGACTGCAATATTTGGATAATTTTAACGCCCTCAAAATAGGATTTGTCCAATATATTGGAATTAATCAGTAATGGGACCAAACTCATTTGCCAATCGTTACAGATAATTACTTCCGGTTTCCACCGTAAATAATTTAAGGTTATTAACGCCGCCGACGCAAAATAGCCAAATCGCAAGGCATTTCGTCCAAATTCCGACTTAGGCTGCTCTTCATACAGACCGGGTGCTTCATTCGTGTAATAATTTTCATGTTCGAGGAAATAGACCTGAACTTTTGTATTTGGAATAAAAGCCGACTTTACACTGGCCATGATGGTTTCATTTTTAAACTGAAGTTCCATGTCCCTCAATCGAATAACTTCACGTAGGACATAACGTCTTTCGCTGATGAAAGAGTATTTCGGCATCATTACTCTGAAGTCAAATTTTCTTTCATTGAATACCACCGGTATCTCTTTTGAAAAGGATGCAAGGTGATAGTTTTCCGCAAAGGGAACTATTTCGGATGTTAAAAAATAAATTCGTTTAATCATAATCCCATTTCATAAATATTTTAGCGTTTTTTAATGCCCACTTTTATAGAGGCTGTCATATATTTCTCAAAACTTCTCTACTTTTAATTCTCGACATAAATCCAAGCTGAAATTTACTAAATTCTCTTAAAAATACAAATGTAAATTTAAATAATTCAACCAGTTTACCGAAATCGTTCCATACTAAGATTCCAAACCATCCCAATTAAGATAAAACAGAGCACAATAAATGAGCCTCCATAACTTAAAAAAGGAAGCGGTAAGCCCGTTACGGGCATTAATCCAATTGTCATCGCGACATTAATAACAACGTGAAAAAGTAAAACACTTGCCACTCCAATAACAACCAGAGAACTAAATCGGTCTCTAAGACGGAAAGCTGTATCGATTAACAATACTATAAGCAAAAAGAACAATATCAGAACCGCAGCCACTCCAATAAATCCGCACTCTTCTCCTACAACTGAAAAAATGAAATCATTATGCTGCTCTGGCAAAAATTTCAGATGGGTTTGAGTGCCATTGCCCAGCCCCTTCCCAAACATTCCCCCGGTTCCAATTGCAATCTGTGACTGAATTACCTGATATCCGGACCCCTGGGGGTCGGCATCGACATTAAAAAGCGTTAAAATTCGGTTCTGCTGATACGGCTTAAGGCGATTCCAAAGTACAGGAGTAAGAAACCCAAGAGACAAATTCAATACAAACAGCACAATGGCCAGCCAGATTTTCTCTTTACTTAAATACAGCACAATAAGCACGAAAATAACCCAAATAAAAAAAGTATAAAAATTAAACGCAGTCAAAATACTAATTACAGGCGCCACAATAATGAATAGATGGTAGATTCGCGCTCCGGCCCAAATTAACATTGGAAAAACCAGTAAAATATAAATCAAGGAAGTCCCTAAATCGGGCTGTCGCAATACGATTGCCATTGGTAATAATACCAGTAACAGCGGTATGATTAACGACCTGAAATTTGAGATAACCAGATCATTTTTGGATAAATAACGAGCAACCCCAAGAATAACGAATATTTTCATAAACTCCGAGGGTTGGAAATGAAAAGGCCCTAAGGCCAACCAACGATGAGTTCCGGCCACAGAACCACCAATAAAAAAAGGCGAAAGTATTAGAACAATTCCAACCCAATAAAAAATGTAGGCTCCATTAAAGAGAATTTTCTTTTGGGTAAAAATAACTATTAGAGCTGATAAAATTCCGAATAGTATCCAAATCAATTGTTTACCAACTACTTTTTTAAAAAATGGGGCATCAATATGAATGGAAGTGCTGTAAAGAGCAACAAGTCCCGCCATACAGAGCAGAAAGACCGTGAGAAACATAAGAAAATTAGAGTTGAGCGTTGAATTATCTATCTTACCTTGCTTCAATATCATTCACCTTCATGCTTAGAAATCGTTGTTGGGCTAGATTCTTAGAGCAATACTTAAATAATTTTGAGGCAATCCGGGCAGCTTCCCCTCCACCAGATCCGCCGTGCTCGACAAGTATCGCCATTGCCGTCACCTGTTGACCATCTTTAGAAAACCCTATAAACCAGGAATGTGATTTCCCATGAGGATTTTGGGCAGTTCCGGTCTTCCCGTAAACATCCAAGCCTTTTACTCGCGCTGCTCGCCCCGTACCGATTTGGGAATTAACAACTTCAAACATCGCATCTTTGATAAACTCCCAGGTGGATTCTGAAATATCCGTTATAGAATCAGAATTTACCGGATTAAACTGATAAAATTGATTTTTCTTACGATTAAAATATTTCAATCCCAGATGAGGAACACATAATTTGCCGTTAGTGGCCAGGGCGGCTGAAAAACGAGCCATCTGTATCGGAGTAACTAGTAAATCCCCCTGACCGATCACCAGATTTAATTTATTACCTTCCGCCCAACCACCGACGCCATATTTTTTATCTAAAAAAGCTTTATCAGGCACAACCCCGGGAGACTCTCCATATAAATCGATGCCGCTTATTTCACCAAATCGGAATTTCTTCGCATACTTAGCCCACAAATCAATATCCATTTTCCGAATCAGATTATAAAAATAGACATTACAGGAATTGACTAGGGCATCATGTAAATCCATGTTCCCGTGACCGGTTAATTTCCAGCATTTAAAAGTTCGACGCCCAAGTTTAAAACTTCCCCGGCATCGTATTTTCATCTTTGGATCGATAATATTATTCTCAAGAGCTGCTATAGCGGCAATCATTTTAAAAGTAGAGCCGGGAGGATAAATCCCTTGTGTAACACGATTATAAAGAGGGCGATCCGGATTAGTGCGCAAAGTGTCCCAGATTTCAGACCTAACAATCCCGGAAAACAGGTTGGGAGAATAATCCGGTTTGCTGACTAACGAAAGTATTTCGCCATTTATCGCGTTCATTATCACAATGGCACCTTTCTTACCAACGAGAATTTCTTCCGCATATTGCTGTAGCCCGAGGTCTATGGTCAAATAAAGATCATTACCAAACTCCGGCACGACACTACGTTTATCTTGTACCGTACCGACTTCCTGACCAAAAACATTCACTTGAATATAACTGAAGCCCCGTTTACCGCGCAAAACACTTTCATATTCACGTTCAACTCCCTTCCAACCGATTAAATCACCCGATTGATAGCCGTAATCTTTAATTGTTTGCAAATCTTTCGCGTTCACTTCCCGCACATATCCAAGGACATGGCTTAAATTTGCATGAGTCGGGAATGAACGTATCGGTTCGAGAGAATAAAGCACTCCGGGTAATTCCAACCGGCGTTCTTCCATCTCCGCTAAAGTCTGAAAATCTATATCTTCCATAATTCTTACCGGTAAAAATTGACCGCGCCAATTCCTTTTTACCCTGCGGTGAATTTCCTCTTCAGGAATATTTAAAATCTCACTTAGAGTAGTGTACGTCATTTTATCTTTTCCGACTTCAAAGGGGATGATGTTTACATTATATTGGGATTTGTTCTCAGCAATAATATTACCATTCCGATCGTAAATAATCCCCCGCGGCGCTTGCTGAGAAACCACCCGAATCCGGTTTGCCTCGGCAATACCGGCAAAGCGGTTGTATTGCACAATCTGAAGCTGATATAATCGCGCCCCCAGGATTACAAACAACGTAAATACGACCAATAGAAGGGCATTGCGCCGCGCTACATTGACATTATTCGGAGAGTAAAACATATTTAATAGGACTCGAGGGGAAAAATATAGTCAATTAAAATAAACGCCACCGACGTATAAATCGTTTCAGGAATTACGAACCGTAAAATTATAAACTGGGTGCTGTAATCACAGGATTTATAGTTAATCAGATAAAATATTGCAAAATGGATAAAAATGATGATGATATTAATTCCATAAAAAGTAAAATTATTTATTCGGTTACGGCTATTCTTAAAATTCCCCGCCAGAAACCCTGCGATTGTCTTGGTGAGAGCCGACAGCCCCAAAAAGGAGCCTATTCCAATAATATCGACGAGCAAGCCTATTACAAACCCGTAGGATTGCCCGAATACTCGCCCTTTCAGAGCTGATACAAATAAAAGCAAAATCAGGACAAAGTCCGGTTTGATCCCCTGAATTGCCAACCATGGAGATACTATAATATTCAGCAATATTGCCAACAGGCTGAATCCGATTAATAACAACGCATTTTTCATAATCAATAAGATAAAATCACAAATACTTCTTCAAGGGTATCAATATCTACAACCGGGCGAATTATTACCGATTGAAATAATTCATTTCCCGAACGATTCACTTCGATAACTTTACCAACAATCATATTCGGTGGATAAATTTTACTATAACCGGAAGTAAGCACTAACTCTCCCGGATAAATTTCCACCGTGTTTGGAATCTCACGTACTTCCGCTCTACCGTCGGGATGCCACTTCATGATACCCAGTGCTCTGGAATTCTGAAATTTCACACTGAGCCTGAAGTTCACATCCAAAAATATCTGCACCTGTGTGGTAATATCTCCCACAGCGATTGTTTTTCCTACAATTCCTTTTGTGGAAATGACCGCCATATTTGGTTGAACTCCCGCGCGTTTACCAATATTTATTAAAATGGAATTGGCGATTGGCGTGGTTCCTTTATTGATCACCTTTGCCGGAACCAACTCAAAAGAGGTACTATCAAGAAAGTTCAACATTTTTTTCAGGCGCTGGTTTTCTATATAGGCTTCTTTGAACTCAATATTTTGAAGCCTTAATTGCAGATTCTCACGCTTCAGGGCTTCATTTTCTGTAAGTAAACCGGACAGCTGGTTAATCCAGATTCCGGGGAAATGAATAAACGCAAATGTATCGGCTATATCTCCCTGCAAGGACCTCACCTGGGGCACTTCGTTCATTGATAAAATAATGAAAGAAGCAGAAACAAGAATTAATAATAGGATGTATTCATAAAAATTAAATAGTATTGCTATTATTTTTTTTAACATTTAATCTAAACCGTTTAATCATAAATCTTGCCACAACGATACCCCGCCTGCTGCGGCAGGTAAGACTCTAAGAATTAAAAAAATGTAGATGTTGAAACATACAAAACAAATCGAATTTTATACTTTGCCTTTCTATCTTTATATTAAACATCACTTTGCATCTTGGTAGCTATGAATGATGCAGGTTAAACAAGCACTTCTTTGTATTCATCCACATCTTCTACGATGACTCCGGTGCCTTTTACAACAGACAGAAGCGGATCTTCAGCGACATTTACAGGGAGATCGGTTTCGACCCTGATGCGCTGGTCCAGACCTTTCAACTGGGCGCCGCCACCCGTCAGAATAATACCACGGTCTAAAATATCCGAGGATAATTCCGGTGGGGTCATCTCCAGAGCTTGTTTAATCGCCTGGGTAATGAGCTCTACAGTATCTTTTAAACACTCCCTGATTTCAACCGATGAAACCTCTATGGTTTTTGGAATTCCGGCTACCAGACTCCGACCTTTGACCATAATAGTTGTGTCATTGATTGGCATAGCCGAACCAACAGTGCATTTTATCCTTTCCGCTGTCCGTTCACCAATAAGAAGATTATGCTCAGATTTGAAATATTGAATTATCGCATCATCCATTTCATCACCCGCTACCCGAATCGATTGTTTGGTTACGATTCCATTCAGCGCAATAACAGCGATCTCAGTCGTCCCGCCGCCAATATCAACAATAATATTTCCTATGGGTTTGGATATATCAATTCCAATTCCAATGGCGGCTGCAATAGGTTCTTCAACCAGAAACACTTCCCGTGCATTAGCGCGATCCGCCGAGTCTCTGACCGCTCGTTTTTCAACTTCGGTTATACCCGAAGGAATACAAATCACAATACGGGGTCGGGCAATTCTGCTCATGTTAATTTTGCGAATAAAGCCGCGCAGCATAGCGTCGGTCATCTCAAAATCGGCGATAACACCATCTTTTAACGGCCGAATAGTATTAATGTCCTGGTGAGTTTTACCAAGCATCTCTTTGGCATCGGCGCCGACGGCAAGCACTTTGCCGTCATGACTGGACTTTGCCACAATGCTCGGTTCATCCAGAATTACCCCTTTACCCTTCATATATATCAAAGTATTCGCCGTACCAAGATCAATGCCAATATCGCCGCCCCAAAAATTAAAAAACGAAAACCCCATATTGTCTCCAATTATTTAATGTTTAAATACTCTTTTATGCGTAAAAAGCATGAATAATCCGTGTTCATTGCACGCTTTAATAACCTCTTTATCGCGGATACTGCCACCCGGTTGAATTACGCCCACGATCCCATGTTCTACTGCCAGATCAACAGAATCCCGAAAAGGGAAAAAAGCGTCCGAAGCCATTACGGAATTGCGCGTATCCAGCCCCACTTCACCGGCTTTACGGACAGCAATTTTCAAAGCATCTACCCGGGACATCTGTCCAGCGCCTACTCCGATTGACCCGGCGCTGTCAGAGAGAACAATAGCATTGGATTTTACATATTTGACCAGATGCCAGCCAAGTCTCAGGGCTTCATAAAATTCATCATCAGGTTGTTTTTTCGTTACCACTTCCCACTGTTCCTCGTCATCTGTCGACTGCATTTCCTGAATAAGGAGTCCCTGCCCGTATCCCTTGATATCAAAATTGGTCTTCAGATAACTTTCATCGGGAATAAGCAGCCGCAGGTTCTTCTTTTTAGCTAATATCTCCAGCACCGCGGGAGTATAATCAGGTGCAACAATGCATTCCAAAAAACTTTTTTTGAATTCTTCCGCAAGAGGTTCGTCCACTGTTCGATTCACGCCAACAATCCCGCCATAGTAGCTCACCGGATCGGCTTTGACGGCCCGCTTATAAGCCTCAAGCGGCGTCACTCCCAGACCAAAACCACAGGGATTGGTGTGCTTGATATTGACGCATACAGCCAGCTCGCTACGATACTCAAAGGCGATTCGGTATGCGGCAATGCAATCGATATAATTATTGAAAGAAATCTCTTTACCCTGTAATTGGCGGAATGGTTTTAACCCGGGATTTAAAAATGGATTATACAGCGCCGCCTTCTGATCCGGGTTTTCTCCGTAACGCAATTCAGCCGATTTTTGATAAGGTCTAAGCATAATATCCGGTAAAACTCCCGATTCACCTGCTAAGAAGGATACAATTTCACTATCATAAATTGTAGTTTTTATAAAAACATCCTTTGCTAATCGAAGGCGGTAGTCCTCGTCAATCTTATTATTTTTGAATCGATCTATAAACTCATCATATTGCCGCGGGTCTGATAAAACCGCAACGCTTTTATAATTTTTCGAAGCTGCTCTGAGCATACTCGGACCGCCGATATCGATCATTTCAACAATTTCAGCATGGGTTTTATCGCCCCCGTGAAAAGTCTCGGAAAAGGGGTAAAGATTTACTACCACTAACTGAAAGGGCGCAGCTTTTACTTTCTTCAGATCTGCTTGATGGTTCAGATTAGCGCTATCGGCTAAAATACCGGAAAATATAAGAGGATGCAGAGTCTTTACACGCCCTCCCATAATTTCCGGAAATCCGGTTAAATCTTCAATTTTTTCGACAGGAATTCCGGATTCGCTCAATTTTCGATAAGTTCCACCGGTGGAAAACAGCTGCACCCCTTTTTGCTGTAAGGCTTGCGCCAATGGAACGATATTTTCCTTATCCCAAACACTGATAATCGCCCGTTTTACTTCAAGAAAATTCATTTTTCCCAAATTACCTCCCCGTCTGAAACATAAACTTTATTTTCACAAATTGCTTTTACCACTTTCGGATAAGCCCTGTGTTCCAATTCCAGAACACGATGCGCCAGAGTTTCCGCTGTATCGTCGGGCAAAACATCTACTTTTTCCTGTAAAATTACCAAGCCTTTATCGTAATGTTCATCCACAAAATGAATCGTGACCCCCGTGGTCTTGATGCCGGACTCAATGACCGCCTCGTGCACCTTCATCCCATAATATCCTTTACCACCAAAATTGGGCAGCAATGCCGGATGAATATTAATCATGGCATATTGATAACGTTCGACAAGCGGCGCCGGAACAAGTTTTAAAAAACCAGCCAGTACAACCAGATCAACCCGATAGGATTCGAGCAGAGATATTAAGAATTTTCCATAGTCTTCAGCCGCCGAAAAGTGCTTGCGATTGACCCAATAGGTTGGAATATCATGTTTCTCGGCAATGTCAAAAACAGGCGGATGAACATGATCACTGACGACACATGCGACCATCGCAGGAATAACGCCTCGTTCTATCTGTTCAAGTATTGCAGAAAAATTTGACCCCCGGCCTGAAGCAAAAACAGCAATTCTTTTCAAAGTAGTCTATTCCAATCCCGTCCAAATACCTGTCAAATTTATCTAATTCCTTCGGTAAAAACAATTAAGTATATTGGAAATAATATCTAATTTCAATTTCTTAATTTTTCTATTCACATTCAGGACAATATTTTCGAATATCAAGAAATAATTCTTCAAGTTTGTTGGAATCTTCAAAAACGTTAAACTTATCAGTTTCGACTATCTTTATCGGATATTGCCCCTGCGCCCGTTTAATCCAACGTTCATAGGCGATATTTAGCCTATAGATATAGTCAGGTGAGATAGTACTTTCGAATCCGCGTGAACGTTTTTTTATACGCGTCAATAATGTATCCACACTCGCGCGTAGATATATGATCAAGTCCGGTTTCTTCAGATAGGATGTCATAATGTCAAACAATGCCCGATAATTTTCCCAATCCCGCTTGCTCATGTTATTCATTTCAAAGAGATTGCGTGCAAATATTTCCACATCTTCATAAATAGTCCGGTCCTGAATTGACGAAAATCCACTCTCGGTCATTATTTTATGAGTTTTAAAACGATGGGATAAAAAATATATCTGCAAATTAAAACTCCAGCGTTTCATATCCCCATAGAAATCTTCCAGGTAAGGATTATCAATCACCGATTCGTAATACGCCTTCCAGCCAAATCGGTTGGCTAAGATATCCGTCATGGTTGTTTTACCAACTCCGATATTACCGGCAATTCCGATAAAATATGTTTTTTTATTATTCACAGACGACAACCTCTCCCTGGGCAACAGCGCCGTTTATTTGTGTAATGGCTACGTTTTTAATCTGATTGATCAGCGGCTCCTTCGATTTGACGTTGACCTTAATATAATTATCTGACAGCCCTTCGTAAAGCCCTGATTTATTTTTCTTTTCAAATAATACCCGAAGTTTTTTGCCGACGAAACGTCTTAAAAAATGATTGCTGCACGTCTCACTTAATTTTCTCAATTGCTCCGACCGTATTTTTTTATCCCTGATTTTGACATTGTCACGCAATTTCGATGCGGCGGTTTCGGGACGCGCGGAAAAGCGGAAAACATGAAAATAGGCGAGGGGCAACCGTTCCAGCAATTTTGCCGTTTCTATAAAATGCTCTTCCGATTCGCCCGGAAATCCGACTAATACATCGGTTCCAATACAGACTTCCGGCACGCTGCCCGCTATCTTTTCAACAATTTCAATATAACTCTCAACCCGGTATCTGCGCCGCATTAACCCGAGTATTTCATTGGAGCCGTGTTGCAACGGTATATGAAAATGGCGGCAAATACGGGGTTCATGTTTCATTAAAGCGATCAAACGATCCGGGATTAAATCGGGTTCGATGGAGCTGATTCGAAGCCTTTGAATGTCCGTTTCCTTTAATAGAGATTCGATCAGATCCGTCAAATCCCGACCGCCTTCGGACATGTAAGTGCCGATATTGATACCGCTCAGAACAATCTCCTTAATGCCCTGCTCCACCAGTAATTTGGCTTCAGCGATGCAATCGGCAAAATTGCGGCTGCGCGTACCGCCCCGTAATAATGGAATCACACAATAGGCGCAGCGATAATCACAGCCTTCCTGGATTTTCATGTGGGCGCGGGTATGAGTGCCCCTGGAAATTATTCCAGGCGGTGAAAATGTGTTACCACCGACCTCATCCGATACCCGGATTTCCGTTCCGCCATCCTCAAGACCATTAAGAAAATCCATAATTCTGTATTTTTCATTATTACCCAGAATCAGATTGACCCCGGAAAGATGTTTTAAATCTTGCGCTGAAAGCTGGGCATAACAACCGACAACGACAATTTTTCCGTTGGGAGAGATGCGCCGGGCTGCCGCGATAGCGCCGCGGGTCTTGGCTTCCGCCTGCCGGGTCACCGCACAGGAGTTGATGATAGTCAGATCAGAGGGAACTTTTTTATCGACAATTGTGAAGCCGGCATTTTGCAGTTCATATTGAATCGAATCGGATTCGGATTGGTTTAAACGACAACCAAGGGTTCTAAAACTAACTGTATTGATCAATGTTAACGAATCTCTATCAAACTTTGATCACCAATTATGAATCGGTTTGTATAAGGTTTTGAGTTTGCTTCAATGATTTTCACGTTCTTGCCCAACAGGCTGGCTTCTATACGGATTTTCTGATTGAGTATTTCACAATTTTGTGAAATTATGCTGAATTCAACTTCGGAATTTTTAATTACACAATTCTGTTCAATGGCGGTATAGGGACCGATATAGGCGTTGATTATTTGAGTACCCACACCAATAATCGCCGGTCCCCGGACATTGCTGTTCTGTATTTTGGCGCCCTCCTCAATTATTACCCGTCCTGAAATCACGCTGTTACTATCCACATCACCGGCAATATTTTTGGAAATATTATCCAAGACAAGGCGGTTCGCCTCTAAAAGATCAGAAGGCTTGCCCGTATCCTTCCACCAACCGGTAATCTCTGAATAACTTATCTTCAATCCTTTATCAATCAAATATTGGTGCGCGTCGGATATTTCCATTTCGCCACGGGCGCTGGGCTTGATACTATTGACCGCCTCAAAGATAGTCTTGTCATACAGATAAATTCCAGTGACCGCATAATCACTTTTAGGCTTTTTCGGTTTTTCCTCGATACCGACGATCTGATTATTACGGATTTCCGGCACACCAAAACGCTCGGGATCGGGAACTTTCGCCAGAACCAGGTGGCAATTGGATCTGTTTTTTTGGAATTCCTCCACAAACCGCTTAATACCGCCAACAATTATATTATCGCCAAGATAAAATATAAACGGTGCATCACCGAGAAAAGGTTCGGCAATCCGCACACAATCGGCTAAGCCCGACGGCTTTTCCTGGGGAATATAGGTTATGGACAACCCTAATTTACTTCCGTCGCCATAGACATCTTGAACTTCGCTGCCATCTTTATTGGTAATGATACCGACTTCGGTTATGCCGGCTTCCTTAACATACTCCAGAGCATAATTCAGAATGGGCTTATTAGCAATGGGAATCAGATGTTTGTTTTGGGTATGGGTAATGGGTCGTAAGCGGGTGCCATGTCCACCGGCAGTGATTAATGCTTTCATTCTTAATTCCCTTTTTATGATTTTTTCAACTTTGATTTTACTTCATGCGCTTCGTATACAGGTTTCCTTTCAAATAATAAAAAAGATAAACAAGTTCGAATGAGATTACAAAACAATATTGACGAATTCGTAAAAAACTATTTTAAAACACAGAGATACAAGGTTCGCAAAGTTGAGGGAGTCGTAAAAAGATCCGAATTTGTCACTCTGAGGAACAAACGTACAGAAGGTTTTGCATTTCAGAAATGGTTGTGTTCCGAAGAATCTGTGAAAGTCGGAGTGATTGTGCATTGTGGTGCGGGGATTCTTCACCCCTTATAACTCCGATTTATAAAATACGATGCAATTTGAACATTAGCACACTAACATAGGATATAGGGATTCAGGATGACAGATAAGGAGAAGTGCATTGGGATACGGGGATTCTTCGCTCGTGCCTCGCTCAGAATGACATTATTTGTACTTTTTACGAACCTATCAAAGTTATTTTCAATAAAATACGACAATTATGTACAACCTACTGAAAATATTGTAATTATTATTCCTTGTTTGTTCCCACATCACATCCCCGGAATGAAAATATAAACATTAACCTCAGTTATCAAATATAACCGTTACACATAACCCTTCCTCTTGTTCCGGGGCTGCGCGTCCGCCGTACTTTGTAATTAGGCTTTTAATAGATTTCTTTTCTATGACCTACACGAACAATTAATATAACCAGCCGATCTGTTTCCTGACTATATATTACTCTATAATCGCTTACTCGTAATCGAAAATATTCGTGATACTTACCTTTAAGTTTCTTGATATTATTAGCAAGATTTTGGGGATTATCGAATAATATTTTAATCTTTTTGAGAATACGTTTTTGCCAAATCGGATCTATTCGACTTAGTTCTTCAACCGCTTCGTTCAGGATTTCGACTTTATACAATTTATTGTCCGATTACTTTATCCAAATCAGCGAGTGTATATGTCTTCGTTTTACCTTCCTTATATTTCTTATATCTATTATCGGCAATTAACGTATCTAATTCGTCAAAATATAGGTTCAGCGCACGGGCAATAATGTGGCTTTTCTTATCGTTTAATTCTTTAGATACGGAAGTAAGTTCTTGCTCCAGGGATTTAGGTAGAGTTATATTAATTCGTATATGTTTTTCAATCATCTTAATTCTCCAAATATCACACGATAATATACAGTATTATGCGCACGATTGTCAATCATTTTGTTTATGCTTAGCTTCACTCAATAGTGTATCTTTCTTATAATCCCAGGCAACGCATGAAATACGAGGCGCTAAAACGAACACAATTTCCGGTATCAAAAAAACCAGAAAATACAGAATTCATCGAACAGAGTTTCTTCACCGTTCCAATCAAATCAAT
>JAGHBC010000075.1 GCA_021161185.1 Fidelibacterota bacterium | reverse complement strand
TGCAAAATAAGGATGTGTGCTGTGAATTCTGAAGGATTATCTGATAGATTTTTAGATTATGCTGCATCGATTATTATTATTGCAAAAATTAGAGACAGAATAATCTGCGATAAGTCAGGAGTTCTGAGTTTATCTTGCTATCATGTAAATCACCCCGATCAGGGCCAGTAAAGAAAGCGTATTTCTCAGAAAATTAAAGTGCTTGGCGCCGGGATTATAAAATACATGTACCTGAAATTCCTGGAGTGTGCTCCCGCCGTGGGAGTCGGTTACCTCTAAGATAATATCATTGACGCCTTTTTGCGATTTTCTCGGATTCCAGGACAATATGCCGGTCTTTGGATCAAAACGGGCATATTTTGGAAGTCGCACCGCTTTGTAAACCAGCGGATCACCATTGGGATCTTCGGCGTCCAGGCGGTACTCCCATTTTAACTTTGTCAGAGCCACCGATTCAGGAACCGACAATATTCTGGGTTTAACGTTGACAAAAAGCCTGCTCTTCTGAATTGTCTTGCTCATCCCATCGGACACCTTAAAAGAGAAGACATGATCGTTGATCTGCAATTCCGACGGTTTCCATGAAATTACACCCTGCGGAGATATTGTCATTCCTGCCGGGGCGTCGATGAGCTCATAGCTTAGTTTGCTGTCTGTATTCAGATCGGTTACTTTGATCTCGTATTGCCATAAACTATTTACATAAGCGATGGTGTCCGGAGTGGAAACGATTACAGGCGGTGAATTTACATAGATTTGTGCATTTTCTTCGGCAGTGAAATACCCATCTGATACCGTATATGAAAGGAGATTATAACCAAGTTGGTTCTTTTCAGGGCTCCAGTCAATTTCCCCTTCATCGTTCATTGTCAGACCGGCAGGCGCCTCCTTGAGCGTATAGTTGTAATAATATCTTCGCTCCGGATTGGAGTATTTTGGGACACTCAAACCCAGATTCCGGAAAAAAGTTTGAATTATATCCTGCGCTTGAGGGGTTTTATTGTCGATAATATTAAACACAAAAACAAGTTTGCCGTCAAACACAAAAACATCATCAATCAGGTGTGAATTTTGGACCTTTTCCGCCGGATTATCTTCCGCGATAAATTCGCGTTTATAGCGTTTAATATATAGCGCCAGGTTATTACGAACGGCATCGTCGAGAATCTTTGTTTCGTAGATCCCCGATTTTCTCCAATTCTCAATCCTCGGTGAAAGATCATACCAATAGACGTAAAATCCCTCGTTGTTATCATTCAGAACCGGACAATAGTGATATTTAGTGCCTAATGAGGTTATTGGGTTTGCTGCAGATTCTATTTCTACCGGGTGATTGACAAATAGTGAAAAAGCCATCCGGTCGGTGTCATATCCATCGGAGATTTCAATGATAAAATCATACCAATCCTTTTGATCAAAGGAGGGCTTCCAACTGAGATCACCATTAGCCTCAATAATCGCTCCATCAGGACCATCAATCAACGTATATCCCAGAAAGGCATCATCGTTATTATCCTCGACCTGTATATTAAATTTAAAGGATTCACCAATCTGAATAATATCCCGGACAGGATAAGCAGAAGTAATCACCGGGCGATCATTCACATAAACGGTAAAGGAATGTACAGCCCGTTTTTGCCCCCAGGTAAACTCAGCCTCGATAGTATGCAACCCAAACTGTCTGTCTGTGGGAACCCAGGTAAATTCTTTTTGAGCAAGGTTAAATTTCATTCCGTCGGGAATTTTTACATTGACATTTAAATCTTTCAAATTATCAAGCGTTAATCCCGGAATCGTAATCTTCCGGTGCACCTTCTCTCCGGGGTGGACCAGAATATCCGGGCGGTAAACTTCGCTGATAGATTTTGTGCTGACCATACCTCTTTTTGTGTTTGGCATCGGTGAAAGAGGAACCTCCTCTCCGATGATTCCACTCAGTTTCGCTACAACCTGATCACCGGCAACAAGCCCTGAAAATTCTCCCATGTCGGGCTTTGTCGTTTTTGATTCAAACACCAGATCGATTTCACCTAAAACTGCGTCAAGTGGAGCCACATCTTCCAACCGCCAACAACACAGACCATGTTTATTGTAATTATTATTTATAAAGGGCATGACGATTGAACCGGTATACTCTCCCGATGCTGAAAGGACAGCAGCGATATCAATAAACCGAAAACCTTTTAATACCGGATTATCATAACATAGATGTCGATAGAGATCGCTGTCGTTTAGATCACCCGACAGATCATATTCAAAATTAAATAGAGTTGCGCCACCCTGCACATTATAGGTAATTTCTCCCAAACCGTTACTATTATAATCAGTAATTAATAAAGCGGCAATATTTTGCTTTTTTGGCAGAAAACGATTTGAGATAAATTCTCCCCCCTGTCTTGAAAAGAGAACGGCACCACCGGATTTTAACGGGATGATAAATTCCTCTATACCGTCACCATCGAGATCGCCGATTGCCAGGCGCACCAAATCAAAATCCCACCTGGAAATATCCTGAAACGAATATTTAAAAACAGAGTCAGGCGCTTCGGTGATATATATTTCTGCGTGTAGAGTATTGTTACCGCCGAATATCACCAATTCATCACCGGGGCTACAGTCAACATTGGCGGCGACCGCTTTAAAGGGGAGAGCGCCTTCGAGTGTTGATAATTTATCTACGTGATAAATTATTTCCAGGTTTTCTGATGAAACCGGTCCATTTGAAGAGATAACCATGACTCTCCGTTCTGGTCCGCCGGAGGAAATTACGATATCCGACACCTTATTGTCATCTATATCTCCGCAATGCAAAAACAGCGGACGGGGGCGTGTTGCAAATTTACCGGTGCCGTCCATTAAGGCTGTGGGTTTAGCCGGAAATCCGTTATCATACTCGAAAATATAAAGCCAATCGGTTCGGGTTGATCTGCCGACATCCGAAATATTCAAAGCCGTAACAATCTCCGGCAAACCATCGCTATCTATATCCGTAACCAGGATATCCGAAAAATCTGCCTTTATATCTTCCGGCACGGCAAACTCCCACTGTACTATAACATCTTTGGATGCAGACTCTTCGAGATGAACAATATAGCTTGAACGCGGAATCGGTTTACCTTTTCCATCTACTAATGCGGCAATTCCTACAATGTCCGGGTACTCATCGTTATCAAAATTATACCCGCCGGCAATTTTAATCAGCGCCATATTCTCCTTGTTGAAAGGAAATATCTCGGGTATGCCAATCTGTGCCCGTCCCATACCGATAAAACAAATGAGAGCCACGGCTAATCTTGCCGACAATGATATTCTCCTATTGTTCATAATACCTTCCACTAAAATGGTTAATAAGAATATATTTGCAGTTTACCTAAAAATCAAGTAAAAAGTATAAGCCTAAGTATCTATAAAACTTAACTTTTAACATAGTAGGGACTCCTTTGGAAGCGGCATAAATTTATGTATAATCCGGTCTGAAATGTCGTCTAAAATATTTGATAAAGCATCTGTAGATGATTGTCGCGGATAGATATTTTGGATTTGTCTCTACGAATTCCAATTGAAATACTAAATATTTTTCATTAATTTTAGGCGCTTTTTAAATTTTGCAATACGGATTAGTTTAATAATCAAAAACAATAAAAATTTGAACGGAGTGTATTCTTGAAAGTATTAACCATTAATTCGGGCAGCTCATCGGTAAAATATCAGTTTATTGATACGCATACCAAACAGTCCCTGTGCCGCGGATTGGTAGAACGCATCGGTATCAGCGGAACCAATCTTTCACACAAACGCCACGATGGGGTCAAGACGGTTATTTCGGATAATATTGTCAACCATGAAACGGCAATTGAACAAATTTTAAAAATTTTGATTCATCCCCGGTTCGGTATAATTTCCGATTTAAAAGAAATTGACGCCGTCGGACATCGTCTGGTTCATGCCGGAGATAAATTCAAGCACTCTGTGCTGATTAACGAAGAGGTTCGCAAAAAACTATATGAATGTATCGAATATGCACCTCTGCATAATCCACCAAATATCAAGGGCATTGAAGCATCTCTGGAAAAACTGCCCGGAATTTCGAATGTAGGGGTTTTTGATACTACTTTTCATGTGAACATGCCCGACTATGCTTACATGTATGGAATCCCATATAGCTATTATAAAAACCATGGAATTCGCCGTTATGGATTCCACGGCAGCTCCCACTACTATGTCGCTCACCGCGCCGCCGAAATACTGGACAGAGACATCAAATTCCTGAAAATCATCACCTGTCATCTTGGAAATGGCTGCAGCATTGCTGCCGTGAAAGGCGGAATTTCCGTGGATACATCTATGGGATTTACTCCGCTGGAAGGACTATTAATGGGCACTCGCTGTGGTGATATCGATCCTGGTGTGATATTTACTATCGCCAACAGGGAAAATTTTGATATCGATCAGGCTAATACCTTTTTTAATAAACAGTGCGGCATTAAGGGGATTTCCGGGTTGACCAATGATATGCGTGAAATTGAAGCCGAAGCAGAAAACGGGAATTATCAGGCTCAGCTAGCTTTGAAGGTCTTTTCTTATCGGCTTAAAAAATATATCGCTTCATATATGGGTGTTATGAATGGCGCCGACGTTATTGTATTTACCGGCGGCATCGGTGAAAATTCTAATGTGGTCCGTAGTATGAGCCTCGACGAAATGGATAATCTGGGCATAAAGCTTGACGCTAATATTAATAAAACTATCCGAAGCAACGAGGCAATCATTAGCGCCGATAGTTCTCCCGTGAAGGTAATGGTTATTCCAACAAACGAAGAGTTGGTGATTGCCATGGAAACTCAGCGAGTTATCATGAGCGAAAAACAGGACTGAATAGCCGTAAATTAATTAAAAAAACTTTTTTGTTGATTGATTTTGCATTATAATGTAAATTTAAAAGCTATTTGGAGGGTGCATAGCTCAGTTGGTAGAGCAACGGCCTTTTAAGCCGTGGGTCGCAGGTTCGATCCCTGCTGCACTCACTAATTTTCAAGCTCTAAATACACGCTCGGCAGCTGCTGGGCATTTTACTTTTTGTCGACGGGAATACACTCTCTTGTTAAGGATGGTATTCTCTGTATTTAAACAAAAACGTCTATGCCTCCCGATTCCAAATTTTACCAGATTTCACCAAGTTTTAATCGAGAGAATTCCCCGATGCTTGCGTCGGGGTAGTTCATTTGTAAAATCCGTATCCAGTTCCGTATCCGGTTTCAGATGACAAAATATACATAAATATACATGTTTTGGAGTTTTTGGAAGTGTGGCAATAAAAGCAAAAATCCCGCCGTTTACCGACGGGTAAAGATATGTGGCGAGGGACGGAATCGAACCGCCGACACAGGGATTTTCAGTCCCCTGCTCTACCGACTGAGCTACCTCGCCACTGCTAAAAAGCGGTGTAATTTAGGACATTCTAAGTAAAAGCAAAAACTTTTTTTCTCCTCTTGTTGCTCCATAGAAAAACCAGTATATTTGTCAAATTATGAAAGCATTAAAAATATTAAACAAGTTTGCCGAATTACCCCACCGAGGTGCAACTACGGCAGAAGAGACTCTTGCTGCAGATTTCTTGAAGAAATCCCTAAAAGCGGAAAATATTTCCGCCGAAATTGAAGCCTTTAAAGCGACATCTTCCTATTCATGGGAAGTTATCTTAATTTCTCTCACCATGGTCGCTGGTATTGTTTTAAGTCCCTGGCTTTCCAAACTGGGAACCGCAATCGTACTACTCGGATTCTGGTCTTATGTCCGGCATTTTATGGGACGTTCTACGATTTTTACGCCTTTTATTCCAAAAAAACGATCCCGGAATGTCGTCGCCAGGATCCCGTCGCAGGAAAAATCCGATAAACATATCATTCTGATGGCACACTACGACAGCGCCCGGGCGTCGGCTGTCTTTGCTCCGAAAGTGGTGAAAAATTTCCGGACGGCATTTTTAGTAAACACCTTTACTGCCGGATTTACCATCATTTGGGCCTATCTAGGCGAGTATTGGGGCGCGGCGGTCTGGTTTAAAATTACCTGTGGGATTTTGGCGCTTTTCCATCTTTTTAATGTAATTATTCATGTTCACAGGGAAGTCGTCTATCGCTTTGTCCCCGGAATAAATGATAACGGTTCCGGTGTGGCGGCAACTTTCGAGATCGTCGAACACCTGAGACAGTCTCCTTTGCAAAACAGTAATATTTGGATTGTCTTCAGCGGCTGTGAAGAGAACGGTATTCAGGGCGCTAAAGCCTTTATCGATCAGCATTACGCAGAGCTGTCACCGGAAAACAGCTTTCTAATCAATCTGGACAACATTGGCTGCGGCAATCTTCATTACGTCACCGGTGAAGGGATGTTATTATACTATAAGTATGACGAGTCTCTTATAAATATGTGTAGTTCGCTTACCGAACAGCCGGAATATGCCGATATTCGTCCGCTGGAATACCGGCGCGCCTATTTTGACGCCCTCGTCTTTGCCCAGCACGGATATCCCTGCACAACTCTGATCGCACTCGATGATCAGGGTCTCATACCAAACTGGCATTGGTATAGCGACACCATTGATAATATTGATTACAAGACCATTCAACAGGCTGTGAGTTTTACCGTTGATCTGATAACAAAAATCGACGGCAATTAATCGATGAATAATCGTACCCGGAAAATATTTCTAATATTCGGATTTATCCTGCTTACTATTTTCGGGGTAATCCGTCTCTATTTTCAGGAATCTGACCTGCCGGCAGAAGGTGCTCTTGAGATGCCATCATTACACGCGGATGTTGAAGTTTTGACTGACAGCACGGGATATTGCCACTTTTATGCAGAGAACAATCAGGATCTTTATAAAGCCATGGGCTATGTTCATGCCTCCGGACATCTGCCCCAAATGGATAATTATCTCAGGGCGGCGACCGGGACATTGTCGGAAGTCTATGGTGAAGCAACTCTGGAGATAGATATTTTTTCCCGTACTATGGGATTCGCTGCAAACGCGGAGCGATTTTATCCACGGCTTGATCCCGAAGTAACCGAAGTGCTCCAGGCCTATTGCGACGGAATAAATATTTATATAGATCAGCACCGTTTCCGGTTACCGCGGGAATTCAAATGGCGGCGCTATTCTCCAGCTCCTTGGAAACCGGCAGACTGCCTTGCTGTTTATCGTATGCTGGCATGGCTTTTCTCCGACCAGGCGCTGCAAAAAGTGGTGTTCTATAAACTTTTAGAAGTTTACGGTAATACAAAAGTCATGGACGGATTTCCGGCAATCCAAAACTGCCCACCGGATAGTTTTCCGAAGTACAACACCCGGTTTTTCAAAATCTTAAATGATTTTACCCGGAGGAATACCCAACTACTCGATTTTCTCGGAATTACACCTGAAAACCTGGAGAATAGCTGGGTTTTTTCATCCAAATATTTTAGTGACTCCGGTTCTGCTCTGAGTGGTCGACTACCGGCTTTTTTAAGCAACTATCACGAAATTCAGGAACTGGTTAGCCCCGATCTGAATGTCGCCGGAATGGTTGTTCCGGGCATACCTTTCATTCTGTTTGGGCACAATTCTTCAACCGCCTGGAACGTTATAATTCGTCCGGTTGATAACATGGAATTTATCCTGTTGCCCGTATCAGAAGATAATTCAAGTTATCAATATAAAAATCAATGGCTGCCCTTTGAAACCCAAAAAGATGATCTGTTTATACACGGAGCGGATGACTCTACGATCATGATTCAGGCGACCCTTTTGGGGCCCGTTATCGGGCATAGCTCCGCTGAAAAAAACAGTCCCGGATATTGCATTGCCGTGAAATGGAAAGGGGCGGAATTTTCCGATGATTTTAAAGGACTGTATTTGCTCAACCATTGTTCATCGTGGGATATGTTTAAAGAGGCTGTCGGACAGCATGTCATTCCTGCTATCGAAGTCGATTATATCGATACCGCTGAGAATATCGGAACCGCACAATATTTTTCCGATTTGGTGGTAAATCCACTTGCAGAACGATTATCAACGCTTTCCAGGATTCACGAACCGGGATTTGTGTCGCCCGTCAGTCACCTTTTCCGCAATTATAATCCAAAAAGCGGAATGATCCGTCATCAACACATCTACCCTGACAGTCTATTTCAAATAGCTCTGTCCCGATATGACGTTTTCGGTCAGGATACTTTATTATCATATAATGATCTTATTTCTTACAATGAACACCCCCTAAACCGGCAGGCTGAATTGATTTTGCCCCTGTTTTTTGAAATTGTAGCCGATTCGGATTTAAGCACATCTCAACAGCAGAAAGCCTTTGATATTCTGAAAACCTGGAATTACAGAATGTCGCCGGAATCCATAGCGGCAACTATTTTTGACGCGTTTATATTGCAGCTGCGGCGCCTGGTTTATCAGGATGAAATGGATCTCGCCGATCCCGGATTGTTTGCTCAATTTGACCGGCTTACCGACGAATCCTTTGTAAATATGTTATACCTGCTGAGTGGGGAGGAATCCTCCTGGTTCGATGACATTCGTACAAGCGACATCGTCGAACGCCGCAAGACAATTGTATTAAAAGCCTATCGGGAGACTCTGGATTATCTTTCAACAACCTTCTCGTCCAATATTTCGGAATGGACCTGCAGAAACATTTCAGAACAATCTAGATTGGAACAATCTGGATTGGATCAGGTCGTCTTTTTAGTGAATTTAATTCCGCAACCCGCAATTCGTCTATTCAACTGGGAAATTATGAAGACATCGCCTCTTTTCCGGTCCGCGCGGTTCCATTTCAGGCGGAATACGTTTCATTCGGGAGATCGTTTTGCACTGATGCAAAACGGCGCTCAGGTGCTGACATTGACGCCGAAATAACGAAAAAAAGTGGCCCCTTCTCAAATTCAGTGGGTAAAATAAAAAAGGGCTTTTTCTTGAATCGAATGGATAGGTCCGTGGTCCGTAATCCGCGGTTCGTAGACAGTGATTCGTTGAGTTTAAAAATGGAGAAACAGAAATTTGGGTCGGTTTTGCAATAAATAACGACTTATGAATACTATGGTTGTTTTACTGACTACGAGCCATAGACAACAGGTTGCGAAATTACCTGCTCTAAACGAGAAGGAACCCAAAAAGCCGGATGACCGCCATTTTTAGATTCTGTTTTTCCGTTGTAATCAATTGAATAAAGTTCGCTTATCATCAATTATTTCCCGGATTTCCGGCATGACAAATACGTTGGATAAATCCATCCGGGCGAGCCGGTCAATCATGAAATCCACTTGCATGTCCAAAGGAGTGTACTGATTAATCACGATTTTTTTATCATGTTCGATCAGGCAGGTGCCGTCTTTGAAACTGCCCTTGCCGTATACTACGGAATAGCCGAGTTTCTCATAAAGATCCTCCAAACCGACTTTTAAACTCCGCAGCTTATTCTTTGAATATTTAGTAAGTATCATTTTCTCAACCTGCACAAGCCAGTCCTAATCATGTAAAGAATAAAATTTGAGGAATGGAAATTTCCTCCGCATATTTTGGGACGATACCGGATGTTGAGCGAAGCGAAATCCCGGTTTATCAGGGGGGCTGTTTGGTACTGGATCGAAAAATACCAAATATCCAGGATCCAATATCCAGCATTTTTTATTGATTTGTGAATAAATTTAATAGTGACCATTTTCTCTGCAAAAAAGTAAGAAGTTAGCTTTTAATAGACTAAATATGTTCGTAATACTTTTTCCGTTCTAATAAATCCACCAGGTCCTTTACCTGCTCTGATTCATTGCGATTTACAATCAATGTCGAATTCTTAGACTGAATAATGATCAAGTCCTTTACGCCAATCGTGGAGATTAAGTTTTTTCGGGAATAGATATAGGAATTTTCCGTGTCCATCGTAACAACTTCGCCGATAATGACGTTACCGTTTTGGTCCTTTTCCTTAATTTCATAGACAGCGTCCCAACTGCCTACGTCGCTCCAGTCAAAAGTACTCTTGACAACATAAACGTTTTTGGCTTTTTCCATGACGCCGTAATCAACGGATTCACTATGAATTGTGGCCCATTGCTTCTTCAATACACCGGGATATTTAGGTGTGTCCATTGCCTCGGCAATTACCTTAAGGCTCTCATGTAATTCAGGCAAAAAGAGCTTAATCGAGTTTAGAATGTTGTCCACTTTCCAGATAAACATCCCGCTATTCCATAAGAATTCGCCGCTTTCCAGGAAACGTTTTGCCGTTGGCAGATTGGGTTTTTCGGCAAAGGTCTTGACCTTAAAAATTGTATCTTTATGGACCGCATCTTTTTTACTGTATTGAATATATCCGTAACCGGTTGCCGGTCGATTCGGCGTAATCCCGAAAGTCACTAAAGCCACATGATCTCTTGCTAACTGAACGCCCATTTCAACGGATTTCTTAAAAGATTTTATGTCGAGAATTAAATGATCAGCGGGAAAAACACCCATAACGGCACTTGGATCTTTTTGAATGATTGCCGTTGCCGCCAAACCGATACAGGGAGCCGTATTTTTTCCACTCGGTTCAATAATTAAATTTTTTATCGGTAATTCCGGTAATTCCCGTAAAATCGGTTCAGACAGATTTTGTCCCGCCACAATATATATCTTCTTCTCGTCAGTTACTTTTTTTAAGCGTTCATAGGTGAGTCTCAACATAGACTGATCGGAGATAATATCCAGCAACTGCTTCGGACGTTCCTTGCGGCTTCTGGGCCAGAAACGTTTTCCAACTCCACCAGCCATAATTACAGCATACATCCTAACACCTCTTTTTTATTTTTAAATTGAAACAACACCCTCAAAAACCTGGTGTGTCGGACCACTCAGCCACAATAATTCATCACGCATGTCAATAGTCAAATCACCGCCTCTGGCGCTCATTGTAATGGGAAAAGAATCGTGCCGCACTTTATTGATGGTGAGCGCCGAGGCTGTTGCTCCGGTACCGCAGCCCAGGGTTTCATCTTCGACTCCTCGTTCATAGGTCCGGATTTTCCAACGGCTGGCACAGATTTGTTCAATATAATTAATATTTGCATCGTATTTCTTACGCAGATAGGGCGATTCGTTATAGATATCCAATGATTCAATTTTATTCCCGAATCGAATCATGTGGGGCACTCCCGTATCCACGAGATAGGCGGTTTCAGACTCTAATTGAATATCTTCAATTTTCCCGGGTTTTATGATTGTTAAAGAGATACCGCCATCTTGAATCACTCCCCGGTGAATGCCGTCGGACGCCAGAAAGCGAAGGTGCTCTTTCCGGCAAATTCCGCTTTCAAAAACAAAGTACAGAGCCGCCCGGCTACCGTTTCCGCACATTACCGGTCCGCTGCCATCGGCGTTATAATAGCCCATAAAAAAATCAACATCTTCTCTGTCCTCAATAAAAATGACTCCGTCGGCGCCAATCCCGAGACGCCGGTTAGATAGGCGGATTGCGATGTCCGCCAATTTTCCAGTAAACAGCGGTTTCCGGTGATCGATTACCACAAAATCATTTCCTGCAGCTTCGATTTTCCAAAATTTTACATTCATAATTAATAATTCCAGTTCACTTCCGCTGTTTCCCAGCGCGCTCTCACATTGATCTCGTCGGAATACCACCGAAAAGGCTCAGCTGCTTGAAAGGGCATTAACCGCCCCGGATCCCAGCGACCGTTAATGTTGCGGTCTTCCCAGATAAAAAAACGGTATTTCCCGGGCAGAAGTTTAACGATCTCATATTGCCCCGATTCAAGTGGTCTTACCGGGTGGGCAAGACCTTCCGACCCCGACCGACACCCAATCGTCAAATTTTGTGGAATTTCCGAACTCATTGTCTGAACCTTACCCGTAATAGAGCCAAAGCTATTGATATCAAGCGTTGTAAAGGATAATGTCAATAAGGAATCATCAAAAACATTCCCTGCAAAATCAGTCCATCCTGCAGTATTCGCAACCAGCATATATTCCGATTTAGGCTCCAGAGCATTTTCCGGCGTCAATAGCAGCGAATTATCATCCAGCCAATCATACCGGAAGGGAATCGGCAGACTGTCCGGTCCGTTGATCTGAATCGATATTAAGGGATCCTTAATAATAACAGATTCGGTAAAATTCAACCGGATTTCTGGTCTTGTATCAATATCTCGTCCACCTTTTGCGGGAACAGTAGTATTCAATTTCGGTTTGATCGTATCCGCTTTTTCGATGTAGGTAAATGTCATGGAATTATCAGGCTCACACAGATCTTCACCGGAATCGTCAACAATGCCATCCACTATAAGCGTATATTTTTGGTCGGCTGTCAATCCACGAAAGATAATATTGGCAAAACGGGTGTCGGAATCGTTTATCCAGAAAGACTGGACCGGCGATTGATCCATGCCGATAATTTTAATCGTCGCGTTCTTGCTTTTTTGAGTATCCAGGGCGCGGGAAAAACTCAGTTCCAGCCTATTTTCTTTTACCGTTCCAGACTGAATTCGAAACCGGTTAATATATAGCTTTCCAAGCCGGAAATTGACGTTATTAACAATAGTATTGCGTCGCTTAATGAGAACGGGATCGACTGCCGGAAGGGCGATCGGATTTTTGGCGGTAATCACCGGAATCCGGGGAGTCTGAGACGCTATCGCCAGGAGTCGGTACTCACCGGCGGCAAGATTGGTAAACCGGTATTTTCCGTCAGCGTCAGCGGAACTTATATAATCGGGTTGAGCGCCTAAAATTGAATCGGGGAAGGTTTCCGATTTTTTAAAGGCGTATATAGTCGTATAACTATTTTTGGGAATTTCGAAAACCTGTCCGCTAATTTGCCCTTGATCGAGTGAATCTCCGGTAGCAAAAGCTGTAGTGATGTTATCGGGGGATGAATTTTTCCGGTAGTCCTGAATATTTCTGCCGAAACCGAGAATATATGTGGTGTTCTCCTCGAGGGGATCGTAAAAACTAATCGTTACTTTCTTACGATGTACTTTGATTTTGGGCCGTTTTTTTTGCACGGGGGTAATAACCAGACTGTTTTCCGCCGAACGGGGCTCAATCGCCTCAGAAAATGTGAAGATAACTTCCGTTGCGGTATTAACTTTTGTCGCGCCGCTTGCCGGGAATACCGATAGCAATTCCGGGCCGGTTTTGTCCTTGGGACCTCCACCGGGCGGACCCTGGGCGGCGCAACCGTAAAATAAAATCTGCATAGCCAAAATCACCGATATAAAAGTCAGTAGAAATCGAGGATTATTTTGGTAAAGGTTCAAATTATTTTTTTATAGCCGCAGGCTAAATCACCTTTAGTTTTTTACCAATTTTCTGAAATTTATCAAGAACAAAATCCAGCTGCTCCCAGGTATGAGTGGCGATATAGCTGGTTCGTAAGCAGGCACGATTGCTTGGAACAGCCGGGGATATAATGGCATTGGCATAAACACCCTCTTCAAATAACATTTTCCAGAATATAAAAGTTTTCATATTATCCCCGATCACAATTGGAATAATCGGTGTTTCGCTGGTGGAGGTATTAAATCCCAACTCCTGATATTTCTGTCTCATATAATTTCCGATTTCCCACAACCGTTCACGGCGCTGCGGTTCGGATTTAATAATCTTCAGGGCGGCGCGGGCAGAGGCTACAACGCTGGGCGGCAGGCTGGCGGTAAATATCATACTTCTGGAATTATGCTTGATATATTCAACGACTTCGGAATCACCGGCAATAAAACCACCGACGGAGGCAAAGGATTTTGAAAAAGTTCCCATTATCAGATCAACCTGATCGGTTACACCAAAATGGGCGGCTGTACCGTTTCCTACGGGACCTAAAACTCCCATGGAATGAGCATCATCGACCATCAATCGGGCTCCGTATTTTTTTACGATTTTGCAAATCTCCGGTAATTTGGCAATATCCCCTTCCATGGAAAACACGCCGTCCACGACGACAAGTTTACCGATCTCTTCAGGGAGCTTTTCCAGGATTGATTTTAGCTCGTCTATATTGTTGTGTTTATATCGTAATATCTTGGCGCGCGATAGAGAGCAACCTTCAATAATGCTGGCATGATCCAGTTTATCCAATATAATCACATCATTTTTACCGGCAACCGTTGAAATTGTGCCCATATTTGTCATAAAACCGGTCGAAAAGATCAATGCCGCCTGTTTTCCTGTGAACTCAGCCAGCTCCCTTTCGAATTCTTCGTGGATGTCCAGGGTGCCATTTAAAAAACGGCTTCCGGTCCGCCCCGTGCCGTATTCCAGCAGAGCTTTTTTAGCAGCTTCCAGCACCTTCGGATGATGCGTCAATCCCAAATAATTGTTGGATCCGATCATGATTTTGGCAGAACCCTGATACACCATTACCGTATCGTCACCGCCGGAAAAAGGGATAAAATACGGATAATATCCCTGCTCCTTTGCCATCCTGGCTTCAGAATAATCATAACATTTTTTGAATATATCCATAACCTCAAACCAATAGTATTAAACACACAAAAACCGAACTAATTTACTGGTGATAAAGCGGTTTTGCAAATAATAAGAATTTCTATGGAGAGAATCATTTCAAAGCATTATATTACACTCACAAATGAAACCGCTAATAAACACGAAGATTATGAAAGCACTTAAACAAAATCGTTATTTACTCGTTGGTTTTTTGTTTATTACAGCCTGCACCAGAGAGCCCGCACTTCCGGACTTTGCGATGATTCCCTGGATTGAATCTCTTGGATACCAAATATCTGAGATATTCCCCGTTATTAGCTCCCGTGCTGTCCCGGGTCCCCAGGTAAAAGTATCGGTCAACCACAAATCTCAGTATCTCTTACTTGATTTTAATGCTATCGATCTGATCCTGCGGGAAAATATATTCAAGGATGCCAATTTTGAGCCTCAACGCATGTCCAACCGTATCGGCGAGGCCGGAGAAATGCTTCTGGAAGATGGAT
This sequence comes from Fidelibacterota bacterium, assembly GCA_021161185.1. Classification (GTDB taxonomy): domain Bacteria; phylum Fidelibacterota; class UBA2242; order UBA2242; family UBA2242; genus DPVY01. Next base: position 7,596 of record JAGHBC010000075.1, on the reverse strand, counting down.
TTTTACACGATGTGTCCTTGCTTGGTGTGAGCTATCCCGTCCTGTACGTTTCCATAATCAAACACAGCTCTGTTCCGTTCAAGGCAAAAGGCGTTATCGGTCGCAATTTCCTGATTGACGGGCAATTGACGCTTGATATGCAGAATAAACTCTTAGGATTTTCCACCGAACCGGAACATGCGCTTGGCGCTCTTTTCGCCGATAGCATGCTGGTCCCGATAAATCTTAACCGCAATTCGGACGATAATCGCGGTCTGTTGAAGTTTTTCTGTTATATCAACGGTACAAAGCATCGGGCAATTCTCAGCACCAGCTCTGCGACGACCCAAATCAGCCCGGAACTGGCTGAGCTGCTTTCCGGCAAACGAAATGTCTCCAAACTGACCGTAGAATCATTAAAAGTCGGGAGTAAGCTGTTTACCAATGTACCTTGCCGGGTTAACAAAGACCTGCTGACACTGGTGCCTGAAAACCCGGAGTCCATTGATCTGATCCTTGGAATAGATCTGATCAGTCAATGCGTACTGACCATCGATTTTATCAATAACCTGATGTTGGTGATATAGCTTACACCGGGTAATAATCTCTTATAATATCTTTTGAAAGCGTTGCACGTTTTTATGCATGGCATTTAGAATAGCTTTGTGAAGTTCTTCGGCATTTTGAAAATTAGTTCCCCGTGATTTATTCAATGGTTCGATTATATCGTCCAGATATTTTAACTGCAGCTCGTCGTGGTCAGATACTCTAAGGCGATATAGATCCCTAACGTGTTTCAAAAAATAGTAATTCTGTTTAAGATCATCAAGAGTATTGAGATGTGTGGATAAGCAACCTGACAAAAGTTTAAATAATTTTGGAGAAATGGGTTCTACTATCGAATATTGTGCCTTCAGAATAAACAGGAAATTTTCCATATCCCTTAACCCACCCGGGCTTTCTTTAATATCAAAGACAGTGGCGTCGAAATGATAATCATGTCGTGAACGGATCTCCCGGTTTAATGATCTGACAAAATCCTGTTTTCTCTTAAAAATATATTGGTAAATAATCTCCTTTTCAAAAGCGGTCTTAAAATGGGCGCTGCCAACAATCATGCGGGCGCCTAATAGCTGCGACATATCAATAAAAGCATTTTCATCGGGGTTGTTGAAAAATGTTTTTAGATTGTTAAAAGTAGTAACATAATTTTTAAAACGGTCGGCAAACCGATAATGTGTCATAATGGATCGCCGGATGATATGTTTGTTCATTTTAAGGATTATTTTATTGGCGAAACCAAGCATTTCACTATCATCGGAATTCAATAGAATAATCAAATCATAATCATCATCAAAGGCTTGGCTGCGGGCATGTCCTCCGGCGGCAAAAATAGCGAGAAGGTCCCTGGTCTCAGGTGCGTGATAATCCATCTCGCGAATTACTTCTTCCCGGCATATATCAAATAGAATTCGGATATAATTATCTGAAAATACCGTGAATTGCTCGTTTACTTTTTCAAAAGAAGCGCCCTGCATTAACTGAATACCCAGCCGGAGAAATTCAAAGTCGTAATACTCGCCGAGTTTTTCTACCCTGAGTGAAAGGGTCTCAAAATTATCTAAGTTCCGTAACAGACCATCGGCTATTTTTGCAAATTTCGGCTGATTGTTCAGAGAGGAGATATAGGGGGCATAGGAATTAAAAACCCGGTGGATAAATCGCTTGAAATAGTAACTGCTGTCACAATATAATTTGATCAATGTTATCAAATTCTGCTGAATATTAATAATATCCGGCTTCCAAACCGGTTGATCGATTGTGTGGATTAGTTTCGTTAATTGGTCTTCATTTAACAAATTCAAAAAATCATTCATCATTTTCGGCGCAAAATTTAATACATGACAAAAGTGGCTGATATTTTCCTGGGTGCCTTTCGTCTGGAGTAAGATTGCATCTAAAAATGCGCCGAAAAAGTCTTTTTCTACAAGGTGTGGTCGACGCCTGGAAATAATAGTAATAAATGAGATCAATGAATACGGCGACAAATGCCCCCAGCGCGCATAGGTCTTAATCAGGGCTTTTATTTGAGATTCCGGCAATTCGCTAAAACCCTGTAAAAACAAATCCAGCAACTCATCATCCCGGTCCAAAACCTTGAAAATATCATCCCAGAAGCGGGTTCCCCGGAAAAAACGGGCTATATTAAGAAAATCCATGGCCATATTATGGGTTTTATGCGGAGCGCCGTCTCTTTTTCGGAAGCTCTGGGTTATTGGAGCAAAAATCGTAATATTACTCAGATGCCTTGTAATTTGCTGCATCAGATTTTCAACGCCCTGACGGGCAAGTTGTTGATGATCCTGATAGTGGATCAATAGTTGAGTATGGGCGGGAGCAAAGACCTTGTCTTCGTACCCCATCGCCAAGGCGACTTTCTGAAGATTATCCGAGGTGTGGTTTTCTTCGAGGTAAATCTCCTCTTCCTGGACTACAAACAGTTGATACAAGAAACGGAATGTCTCGAAAAAAGTGAGCGCCTGGTGAACCCAAATGTAATCTTCGTAGTTTGCCAAATCGGTTCTTATCAATACATCGAGCACCTCGAGAGTTGTATTCCGGTCAATCCCTTTCCAGGTTTTGATGGCAAACACGCTGGCTTTTAACATGCGCAATGCGTCTCTTTTGGGATTTAGTATATTCTCCGGAGCTTCCATCATAATAAGGTCACGAATCTCGCCTAACAATCCTCTCAGACACCCCTCGTGATACTTGTTGTCCCTTTTGGGGTGATAAAAATAGCGATCAAGGATTTCACTTTTGAATTGCCGGAACAACTTAAGGCGCCCGATAATAGGGACGGCGTTAAGCATTTCGCTGAGAATCACAAAGTCCCGGATCTCATTGTCCAGCAATTCATGGTATTCCTGGATAGAAGCCGAATACCCTCGTCTGCCAACGTGCTCGGACAAATGAAAATGAAGCGCACTGGCATTTTTCAGCATCTCATTATTTAATAATCCGAAGGCTTTTGTAATAATTTTACGATCTTTCAGACCTTGATCAATCACGCCCAAATCAATATCGTCCTGATCAACACGCGTACCGACACAACAGACCACAAATTCCGGTCGTTCCGCCTTAGGTAGAAACAAATCCAGCAGCACCGACATATAGGCGCCGCTTAAGAGGCGGAAATCCGATCCGGTTTGCAACAGAAAACGCTGATAATTATCATAGCGGCTGGTTTTGGTGGACAGGTTCATCTGCAAAACATCGAGAGCCTTGAGGTTCATCAATAAAAACTGCAGGGAATAGTAACAGCCAAGCATCTGGAGAAGGGCTTCCCGGTCTTCTATCAAAGCCGAAATCAGTTTCATTTCTTTACCGGGTTGCGATGAAAAACGGAGCAACTGAAATTGATCAAAAAGATGCTGGGCGTCAATCAGCGAGACCAACGCGTCAAAATTTTTATCAATATTATATAGATATTTATTATGATGGTTCCCCAGAGCGGAAACCCGTCCAAAAAGATCTATGGTCGAAAAATCAATATTGTGAATCACAATATCTTATATACCTGATGTTTAATTAGAGGGGACCATGTTCATCCAGCCAGTGTGTGGCGAGATCGATGCCGGTATAGAAGGCATTAATGTTGATTTCTTCAGTGCCTTTTGGTACTCTGGCACGGATTGCGTGTTTTACGGCACTTTCCGAAACCACACCGGATAACTTTGTAATGATGCCAAGGGCTATAATATTTGACACTAGAAATTTCCCCAGGCGTTCAACCGCCGATTGGATAATAGGCAGGGCAACTACTTTATATTGCCCTTTCGGAATGTTCGTAACCATCTGAGAGTCCACCAGTAATATCCCGTCGTCTTTAAGCCCATCAATATATTTGTCACAGGCTTCCTGTGTGAGGGCGAGTAGAATATCAATATTTTCGGCTTTCGGGTAATCAATGTCACCATCGGAAATAATGACTTCGGACCGGCTGGCGCCGCCCCGTGCTTCCGGACCGTAAGATTGACTCTGGGTTGCATTCAAACCGTCGTAAATTGCGGCTGCCTCAGCTAACACTTTCCCTACCAGGATAAGTCCCTGCCCGCCGGCACCACTCAATCGAACTTCATATCGAAATGACATGTTATATCTCCAAAGATTATTTGTTTAACTTACTGGCTTTTTTAATAACTTCATCATATCTCTGCCGATAATCGGCCTGTTCTTTATCGACAAACACCCCGGTAATATATTTACCTTTCAATTCTTCGGCGGTTTTACCTTTGGCTTGCTCAATACCGATGGAATTTTGTTTCTGATACATGAGCATATCAACACCCCGTCCCTCTTTATTCCGCCGACCGTAGGAGGTTGGGCAGGGCGTCAGAACCTCGACAACCGAAAATCCGGTTTTGGTAAAAGCCTGTTCGATATAGCGATCCATTTTACCAACATGGAAGGCTGTCGATCGAGCCACATAAGCCGCGCCTGCCGCTTGTGCCAGACGACTGATGTCAAAAGGCGTATCGGGATTGCCGTAGGGTGTCGTTGAGGCTTTTTTTCCACCCGGAGTTGTCGGTGATACTTGTCCGCCGGTCATACCATAAATGTAGTTATTATAAATAATGACCGATATATCAATATTTCTCCGGGCGGCGTGGATAAAATGATTGCCCCCGATTGCGGTGGCATCCCCATCGCCACTTACTACAATGACGTGTAAATCGGGACGGGCAATTTTCAAGCCTGTTGCAAAAGTGAGCCCCCGACCGTGGGTGGTATGCAGGGTGTTGAAATCCACATACCCGGGAGTACGGCTGGAACAGCCAATCCCGGAAATCATAGCTATATTATTTTTATCCCACCCCAGCTTATCGATCACCCTCAAGATTGATTTAAGTACAATTCCGTGACCGCAACCGTCGCACCAGATGTGCGGCATTTTATCTTTTCTCAGGTACTGTAAATAATCCATTATTAACCTTGTGATATTATAGATTCATAAATTTCATTCGGAGTAATCGGTTCGCCGTTGATTTTATTAACCCTTACAACAGGTTTTTCACGACGAGTTGCCCATTCAACTTCATGGGCAATCTGCCCCAGGTTCATTTCAGGAACCACGATTTTTTTCACCGATTTGTAGATTTTCTCAATTTCTTCATCCGGAAAGGGCCAGATTGTTTTCATCCGCAGCAGACCGGCTTTGACGCCGCTTTCCCGGGCGTTTATGACCGCGCGCCTCGCTGAACGGGCGGTTGCCCCAAAGGCAATTACCAAAACTTCCATGTCTTCCGTTTCAAAGGTTTCCACTTCAACAATATCATTACGGTTACGCTGGATTTTGCGGTTCAGTCTCTCAAGTTGGGCTTTAATTTTTTCAGGATTATTCGTCGGAAAACCGGTTTCGTCATGAGCTAATCCCGTTACATGATAGCGAAAGCCTTCTCCAAAATTTGCCATTGCCGGAATGTCTGTTTCATCTATTTGATAGGGTAGATATTTTTCCGGTGAAACATACGGTTTTTTTCGGTCGATAATCTCAATTGAGGCAGGATCAGGAATAGTAATCTTTTCCGTAAGATGTGCAACGGTCTCATCGCTAAGCAGAACCACCGGGATTCTATATTTTTCCGCCAGATTGAAGGCCCTGATTGTCATATCATAGGTTTCTCTAACCGATGATGGCGACAGAACAATGATCGGATGATCTCCATGAGTTCCCCAGCGCGCCTGCATCACATCGCCTTGAGCGGAATGAGTCGGCAACCCTGTGCTGGGGCCGCCGCGCTGAACATTGACGATTACGCAGGGGACCTCGGCCATAACCGCAAATCCGATGTTTTCCTGTTTCAGGGAAAAACCGGGACCGCTGGTGGCTGTTAGGGCTTTTACCCCGCCGAGCGATGCCCCGATAACAGCTCCTATGGCAGCAATCTCATCTTCCATCTGGATAAAATTACCGCCAATAGCCGGCAATTTTTGAGAAAGTACTTCGGCAATCTCTGTAGACGGAGTGATCGGATAACCTGCGAAAAACCGGCAACCGGCGGCAATGGCTCCTTCGGCACAGGCAACATTTCCCTGCCACATATGAATATTGGGATTAGGTATTTCCACAAAAGCTCCTGTTTTTTTATTGGCTTTTTTCGATTTTATCAGGCACTGTGACTGTAATTGCAAAGTCAGGGCACAATTTTTCACAAAGCATACATGCAGTGCAATCCTCCGGTCTTACAATTTTCGGATAAAACCGCCCCATTTCATAGACTTTTTGGGGACAGAACGCAACACAAATTTCACAGCTTTTGCACCACTGCTCGTTTATTGTAATCTCAGCGTTTTTTTTCATAACTGAACACCACTTTTTATTATTTGAGAATTATTACTCGCCGTTCTTTATAAAATACGAATTACCTTGTCAGAAAACTTATTTTTTTGAAATATCAATCTAAACTATTGACAATAATAATGCCAAACATTATCTCAAACACCCAGAATCGTGATCTTTACCGGATCGGTTTCCATTCTCACTCTGGCGCCCAGCGGAAGGGTCCAGCGCCGCCGAATATGTCCATAAGCGACATTGCTTATTATAGGAAAATCATAGTTGCCCGTTACATCCCTTAATAAATCCGATAATGTGAAAGATCTTTTAGGATTTTTAGGGAAACTATCAATAAAATGCCCAACTAGCAGCCCGGAGATTTGGTCCAACACACCATGCAGCCGCAGAATATGCAACTGCTTATCGAGACGATAGGTTTTCTCGCCGATATCCTCAATTAGCAGAATAGCGTCTTTAAACGACGGCACATAGGGTGTTCCCAGAAGCGGTGTAATCAACGACAGACACCCGCCGATCAGTATACCTTCCGCCGTCCCATGCCGAAAAACCGCCATTTTTTCATCATCTGGGTTTTGCAATGTCAGGGGGTAAGGGTGATTGTTGATTACTTCCCAGAGCCACTTTTCTGAAAAAGGATCAAAATTATTCCCCATATCCGGTGCAACCATGGGCCCGGTGTACGTCACCCAACCCAGCTTGTTCAATATAGCCATTTGCAAGGCCGTTATGTCCGAATAACCTACAATTATTTTAGGCGGCACTTTTTTCAGTCTGTCGTAATCAATCCGGTCAATAATCCGCAGTAACCCATATCCGCCGCGCACACAAATAATCCCGTCAATTTCGGGATCGAGAATAAAATTCTCCAGTGTTTGAGTCCTTAGGTTGTCACTTCCGGCGAGGTAAAACTTACCACGGGTCAGGTTTGGAGCAATCTTGATATTATAGCCCCGCTTTTTCAGGTAATCTATTCCCAGGGCGACGTTTTTACGATGGGCGGCGCTGGCTGGCGCGATGACGCCAATTGTGTCACCCGATTTTAATGATTTTGGCAGCAGATACATTCCGAATCTTTCTCATAACCACCGTCTAAGTTGCAAATACTATTTTAAAAATTAAAGGTTTTTTATAAATAATACCTGAGTCCACTAAAAAAAGGTATAATTCTACAGAAAGAAACCGTTGAAACGGTTGGATTGTTTGGGCTGTGTTTTATTAACCCCCAACTTAAGTTGGGGGTTAATAGTAAGTTACGT
>JAGHBC010000063.1 GCA_021161185.1 Fidelibacterota bacterium | reverse complement strand
GGTATATGTACTTCAGTTGCGCCTGGATCTTACCCCTGACGCTTCCGTATGACTCCAAAAAACATTAAGAATAACTTGTAATTGAACAAAATATTTTTAAAACTACATTTCAGATTTTTAACGGAGAGGTGTAATGATAAAAAAAGAGATTGAAATTAAGGGAGTGGACCCACTTCTGGTATTTGGCGTAAATGATTCACTCTTAAAAATATTAATGGAAAGTTTTCCACTTAAAATCATCGCCCGGGGAAATAAAATTATACTCTCCGGCAAGGAGTCTTTCGTTGAACAGGTTAACCGCATTATCAATGAAATGCTTCTGACCATTAACCGAAAAGGATTTTTGAATGACGATGATTTAAAGGCTTTAATTAATGTGGAGCTTAACGGCAAAAAACTTAATTTACAAGAAACGCCGGACACAATCATACTGTATAAAAAAAGCGGTGCGATCAAACCCCGCTCCCTAAACCAGAAACGCTATTATAAATCCACTTTGAAAAATGATATTGTTTTTGGGATCGGACCTGCCGGTACCGGTAAGACCTATCTCGCCGTCGCCATTGCGTTGGCAGCACTGCGTAATCATGAAGTAAAGCGAATAGTCCTGACCCGCCCGGCTGTAGAAGCAGGGGAAAGCCTTGGATTTTTGCCGGGAGACTTACGAGAGAAAATCGAACCCTATCTGGCGCCGCTATACGACGCCCTGCACGATATGTTGCCAGCCGAAAAATTAAAGGCTTTTACGGACCAACATATTATTGAAATTCTGCCCCTGGCATATATGCGTGGTCGAACGCTTAACAACTCCTATGTTATTCTCGATGAAGCTCAAAACACAAGCAGCATGCAGATGAAAATGTTTCTGACCCGCCTGGGGGCTAACTCTAAAGCAATTATCACCGGCGATATTACCCAAATTGACATTCCCGATAAAAAGGGTTCCGGACTAATCGAGGCAAAAAACATTTTAAATCATATCGACGGAATCGACTTTATCTATTTTGATCCCAGCGATGTCGTCCGCCATCGCCTGGTAAAAGACATAATCAAGGCTTATAACGGAGGAAGAGAAGAGGAGTAACGAACACGGCTTATCCTGTATTTAATCTATTTCAATTGACAGCGGCTTTCTTCAAATCGGTATCATACTTAGCGGTTTTACGATTTAAATCTTTACGCTATTTATTGCTTATTTTTTTTATAACTACCTTATCAACTTCTGTTTTTCCACAGACTGAAGCCGATTCGACAGAAATCCCACTAAGAGTCTGGTTATTTCTGGACGAATCAAAACTATCCGCTGATAACACTCAGCCAATAATATTTCCTGAGAAAACTCTGAACCGGCTCAATAAAAAAGGGCTTTATTCTGACAATCTATTTTCAAATTCAGAGCCGTCGAAATCTATTTATGACCAGATTTCGCTCCACGTTTATAAAATAAACTATTACTCCCGATCCTTACGCGCCTATTCCGCTATTGTTTATCCTTCTCAAATTCAAGCGCTGGAACAACTGCCGATTATCCGCCAAATTCAGGCAATCAGAACCTTTAAGAAAAAGCCAATTGTTGAAACAGCGGAATCTTCAAAAATATTGAACAAATCCGAGGCGGATCAACCTATCTATGGAAACACCTATGCGCAACTCGCTCAGCTTAATATCCCCGCGGCTCACGATTCCGGATATACGGGACGCAATGTCAGGATTGCGATTATCGACGCCGGTTTTTATAAAGATCATGCCGCCTTTAAGCGAATTATTGATGACAACCGATTAATCGCCGAGCGGGATTTTATTTTCAACGATAATAATGTCCAGGATGAAATACACGAAGATACAACCTCCGGCGGTGCTCAGGCAAATCATGGAACTTCAGTATGGAGTGTTATCGGCGGTTATGAACCCTATGTTTACATCGGAGCCGCATATAATGCCGAATTTCTGCTCGCTAAAACCGAAAAAATTGGTTCGGAGAGCATTATTGAAGAAGATCGCTTTGTTGCAGCGGTTGAATGGGCGGAAGCCTGCGGCGCGGATATTATCAGTTCGTCGGTCGCCTACCGTGACTTTGACAACGCCGCCGAAGATTATTTTTTTGAGGATCTCGATGGTAAAACAAGCAACTCCGCCAAAGCGATCAACTGGGCTTTTGAACGCGGCGTCCTACCGGTAATATCTGCCGGCAATGACGCCCAGCGTTTCCTACAGGATGGCGGGCTATTGACACCATCCGATGCGCACGGCGCACTGACTGTTGGAGCCGTAGATCACAATGGACAGATCGCCGGATTCAGTTCTCACGGCCCAACCACCGACGGACGCATAAAACCGGATCTGTGTGCTCTGGGTGTTTATACTTACGTAGCTTCGGCGTCTTCCGCAAGTCAGTATAGATTTCGGAGCGGGACATCTTTTGCGACCCCGCTGATCGCCGGCGCTGCCGCCCTGTTAATGGAGAAATTTCCCGATTTGCCTCCGGCGCAAATCATAGAGCGGCTTAAAAAATATGCATCCCTGTCCGATTCACCTGATAATCGCTATGGTTGGGGAATTCCGAATACCTTCCGCTCCCTGTTTGAAAAAGACTCCTCTTTTATACCGAATTTTTATACTGAAAAGACTATCTCTGCATTCCCAAATCCTGCTCTTCAGGAAGTCACTTTTTTCTTCCAATGGACAAACACAATTCCACTTGCAGCCACAACGACTTTCTTTGTCCATAACTCTATCGGTCAAACCGTCTGGAAATATAGCCTAACTCCCAAAATTGCGGGGCTGAACGAACAAATTGTCTGGAGCCTGAAAAACCCGCAAGGAAAGGGTGTTTCGTCCGGAGTCTACTTTTTATCCGTCAAAGACGGCGACAAATTCCTCCGCGGGAAACTGCTTGTATTGCGCTAATTTATATTGACAACCTTATGAGCCGCCCACAGTCTAAACAAAGAGATTGATTTATGGAACAACAGGAAATAGAAATAATTGAAAAAATAAAAAATGGTGACAGGATGGCTTTCCAGAAGATAATGAGCAAGTATGGAGAACGAGTTATGGGGTTGGCCTTTCATTTCACTAAAAACCATCAGGACGCCGAGGATCTTTATCAGGAAACCTTCTTAAAGGTTTATCGCAATATCGACACTTTTCGGTTTGAAAGCGAATTCTTCACCTGGGTATACCGTATATTAAGTAATCAGGCATTCAATTATTACCGCAAATCAAAAAGAATGTCGATCGTTGATCCCGGAGAAAATGATTACCTGTGGGAAACTCTGCCAACCGACGAAAGCTGCGCAGCAGACCAGGCAACTCTAAACTCATCGCTCCGGGAGGGAATAGATCGAGCTCTTCTGCAATTATCCCAGCAACAGCGAGTCGTATTTATCCTGAAGCACTATGAAGGCAAAAAAATCAAAGACATCGCCTTAATTCTGGATTGCACTGAGGGAACCGTTAAGCGCTATCTGTTCCGGGCAACACGCAAATTACAAACAATCCTTGTAAAGGCATAAAATGGAGAAAACCATGAAACAGCATAAGCTCTATGAAAACATGCTTTTGCTTTACTTCTATGACGAACTAAATTCCGTTGACCGTGATATATTTGATCGCCATCTCGCGACCTGTTCCCGCTGCAGGAACGAATTAGCCGGTTTGAATGCCATAAAAACGGCGTTGCGGCAAGCGCCCGAAACAGTGCCGACCCGGGCATTGGTTGACCGTCTAAACAGGCAGGTTATGGACAAAATTCAGAAATCCGGGCACACCAAAATCAGCAAAAATATCCTGAAATGGGCTAATGAAATTCAGGAATCCCTGGCGGGTGGATTAGCGCATTCGCGCTACCAGTTGGTTGCGATAGGCATTACGTTTATTCTTGGCGTGTTTGTAGGAAAATTGTGGCTAAGCAGCGGGCTCCGCAACGACCCCGATATGCTGGCGAACTTCGTGAGTTACCAGACGTCTCTGACAGAAGCTGAAAAAGAGAGCGTAAAAAAAGCCCTGGCAAAATATCTGTTGCAATCCGGCAGTGTTGAAGTCGCCGATCTTATTCAAGAGGCTCCGACGAAAAATGAAGACGGTATCATCGCAGTAAATATAAAAGTGGCAAAGGATTTGTCCCTGAGGGGCGGCCTGGACGATCCAACAATACAGAATATGTTGCGCTATTCCGCTTTGCACGATCGGGATAAATCGCGAAGATTACACGCCGTAAAGCTTTTGTCAAAAACCCCTCAAAATTCCGAAAATGAATCAACAATGATTGCAGTTTTGCTGAAAGACAGCGAGGAGGAGCTCCGCACTAAAGCTATGGAGGTATTGCGAACATATAAAATCAACAACCAGATACTCGATACTTATAAAACCATTGCGCTGCATGACACCAGCCAGACTATACGAATGATTGCCCTTGAAGAGCTGTATAATAACGCCGATGAAAATGTGATCCCCATAATGGCGTTGATCGTTGCCAATGACAATAATGATGATCTACGGAATATAGCCAAAAAATATTTAGATGCTTTATGCAAAGCTCAATCACAGATAAATAACAAACAGGCAGAGTGATGAAAATAAAATATTTTGGCTTAGTTTTTATTTTAACAATCAGCGTTTTTACCTTTGCCGGAAAATTCCAATACGACGGCAGGCGTTATCACGGAGAAATCCGGAAAGACTACAGCATTTCCGATAACGGCGGATTAATTATGAAAAACATCTGCGGTGACATAAAAATCATCGGTGAAGCCCGTGATAACATCTTTGTCTCTGAACGTTATAGCATCCGCGCTTACTCAGAATCAAGCGCAAAAAAAATATTTCGGGATAAACGGGCAAAATACATCCTGAAGGGCAAAACCCTGCTGATTGAAGGTTCCTCCGATTCCCGACGCTACCGCAGCGATTTCACCATCCGGATTCCGTCTAAATTCAACCTTGATATCAGTGCCAGCAGCGGCGACATCGTTGCCGAAACCGTTACGGGCAGTGTTGACATTCAGACCTCCGGCGGAGATGTCGACGTGATCGAAATTACCGGTAAATTGAATATTCACACCTCCGGCGGAGATATTAGCGCCATTAAATGCCGCAGAGATATTACCGTAAATACATCGGGCGGTGACATTACTTTGAAGAAGGTCATCGGCAATCTTTATGCTAAGACTTCCGGCGGGGACATTACAATAGATGATATGAATGGTGATGGAAAAATCAAGACTTCCGGCGGCGACATTTACTTAACCCGTATTAAGGGTAAGCGCTTAGAGGCAAGTACATCGGGCGGTGATATTGATGCGGACTACATTGACATAAATGTCAGCCTAAGCACATCGGGAGGCGATATCTATGTCGGTAAGACCACGTCCGATGTTCATCTGCATACATCGGGTGGCGATATAGAGATCGATGAGGTCGGCGGTAATTTAGAAGCCGGCAACTCGGGTGGCGATATCTATGTAAAACTTGTCAAAGGAGCCTGTAACCTGCATACATCGGGTGGCGACATTGAAATTGATGCTGCTTTGAATAATGTCAAAGCGACAACCTCGGGCGGCGATATTTTGTTGTCTGCGGCAGCCGGATCAATATATGCCCATACTTCCGGTGGCGATGTTGAAGTTCGGAAGGTTCTACATAAAGCTTTCAAAGATAATTCTATCGATTTAGCAAGTTCCGGAGGCGATATTCGCCTCTATCTACCCGACAATATCAAGGCTGATATATATTCCCGCATTACAGTCCACAATAAATGGGATAAAAATCAGATCCGCTCTGATTTTCCCCTTGACATTACTAAAGAGATCAAAGGATCTAAATTGATCATAACCGGAAAAGGACGTATCAACGGAGGGGGTGATCCGGTAAATCTCAAAACCAGCTCCGGTAATATAATAATTAGCAGATTGCTTCAATAGAAATGGAAAACAAATGATCTACAAGTACAAGATGGTAAGTGTAAAGATATTTATAAAGAATATTATAAGCATCTGGTTAAGCTTGTTCCTGACAATCGCTTTTGCAGAAGATATTGTAACCGAATATCACAATATTCCCTATAAAGGCGAAGAAGAGTTGGATGTCGGTATTGAATTCAGCCTGGGGAAATTAGAGATTAAAAGCTGTCAAGACGATAATTACATTATGCAATCCGAAATTACCTATTCAAAAGAGTTATATAAGCCGTCGGTTCAATATAAGACGATTGGCAATAGAGGCAAGCTTCGCCTGGAATCCAAACAGCTGGAAAAAATTCATCATTGGGGCGGCTCCAAAATAAAATCTTCATCCCTGAAAAACAACCACTGGCGCATAGCCCTGATCGAAACGGTTCCAATAGCATTCAATATTGAAATGGGGCTGGGCAAAGGACTTTTGGATTTTAGTGGTTTACGGGTAAACGACCTGGATTTGGACTGCGGATTGAGTGATGTTGTCGTGGAATTCAATAAAAGCAACGAAGAAAAAATCAGGCGTTTATCTATTGAAACCGGACTGGGAAACGTTGAAGCAAGCGGACTTGGTTATGCCAATCTGAAACGATTTGATATCGAGTGCGGTTTAGGTTCAACAACCCTGCGTTTTGACGGCGATCTAAGCAGAGATATCAAGGGTCGGATTACGGTAGGTCTCGGCTCCGTAAATGTAGAGATCCCCAAAGATTATGCCGTCCAGATTGAGGCGGAAAGTTCATTTTTATCCTCCCTGAATTTTAACGGTTTCAGAGAAATTGACGAGGATGTATTTCGCAGTAAAAACTGGAAAAGTGCCGAACACCGTATTTTTATGATTATAGAAATCGGTTTGGGCAGCGTGGATATTGACTGGATAAGATAACATAGATAGATTATTTAAATGGAAACGCAGTTCGATTGATCGGGCTGTCTTTTTCACTCTTTTAGAAAATCTTCGCGGATTAATACCAGAATATAGGAGTGCGGTACAATCAAATATTTTTTGCCTTCCAGTTCAATTTCAATGGCGTATTTCCGTAGAAAAATCGCATAGTCTCCCTCTTCCGCCTGAAGTGGCAAATATTGGGGCTCTTTGTTTTCGGGCGCCCAGGGCTCATCATTAGAATCATCGGACAAGGGTAGTGGCAAACCCGGTCCAACTTTGACCACATGCCCGCCCTGAACAGTCTCTTTTTCTTTTACGCCGGGCGGCAGATACAAGCCGGAGGGTGTTTTTGAATGATTGATGTCGGGGTCTATTAACACCCTATCGCTTACAAGAATGATCTCTTTTCCATTTTTTAGCACATATAAATTTACTAATATTGTGCTTAATCTGAAACAATCTTTTTGGGAATTCGGGTTGTTTAATATTTATCTTGGGAGAGACGTTTCTTTTAGCAAAACATTACAATGACAGTTTTATCATCAGTGCAATTTCGACCCGACCGAATCCGGTTATATTTCAACTCAAGGGATATTTACTTTACTTTTCCGATCATCTCTCGAAATTCATCTTCAGTCAATATCTTCACACCGAGTTCCCGGGCTTTTGTGGCTTTCGATCCGGCATTTTCTCCTATAACGACATAATCGGTCATTTTGCTGACGGAAGTTGAAGCTTTGCCACCCAGCTTCTCAACCACCCCCTGCGCCTCACTGCGGGTAAATTGAGTTAATGTTCCGGTGAAGACAAAAGTTTTACCGGTAAAGCGTTCATCCTGTGGTCCGGTTTCGCCTCGGGCGACGCTGACTCCGCTTTCCAGCAACCGTTTGACTGTCTGAAGATTATTTTCCTCATCAAAGAAATCCCGGATAGCGTGGGCAACAATTGGTCCGATGCCTTCTACTGTTTCCAGGCGTTCATAATCGGCAGCTATCAGTGTTTCAAGGTCTTTGAATTCCTGCTCCAGGACTTTACCCATGTGTTCGCCCACATTGGGAATTCCCAGGGCGTAAATGAATCGCGCCAATGTGGTTTTACGACTGTTCTCAATCGCGGCAATAATATTTTGAGCGGACTTATCTGCCATTCGTTCCAGAGCGGCGATTTGCTCTTTATTTAAAGAGTAAATGTCGGCAACATTTTTAATCAGACCGGTGTCCACCATCTGTTCGACCAGTTTATCGCCCAGTCCGTCAATATTCATAGCACGTTTGGAAACAAAATGTTGAATCCTACCCTTGATTTGGGCCGGGCAGTTGATATTCTGGCAGCGGTGTTTGACTTCATCGTCGGTTCGGGTAACGTGTCCGCCGCAAACCGGACATTCAGCCGGAATCTGATATGCTTTTTCAGACCCGGTACGCCGTTCGGTTATTACCTTGATAACTTGCGGAATGACATCCCCGGCGCGTTGTACTACCACCCAATCGCCGATGCGAATGTCTTTTCGGTCGATCTCGTCCTGATTGTGAAGCGTAGCGTTGGAAACGGTCACTCCGCCGATTTGCACCGGCTTGAGATGGGCTACCGGTGTGACGGCGCCAGTGCGCCCGACGCCGGCTTTGATTTCCAAAATTTGGGTGATTTCCTGACGGGCTTTGAATTTCCCGGCAATCGCCCAGCGGGGACTGCGGGATTTGACCCCTAAAATTTGTTGTTGCTCGATGGAATTGACTTTGAAAACAACGCCATCGATGTCGTAGGAGATTGAGTCCCGCCTTGCTTCAATCGAACGATAATATTCAATCAACTCATCGGCTGTTTTACACAATTTTATCAGAGGATTGACACGCAGCCCCCATTGCGGAAGTGTCTGTAGAAATTCTAAATGGGTTTTAAAGGAAATTCCTTCACAACTCCCAAGAGAATAGCAAAATATATTCAACGGTCGAGTGGCGGTAATACGGGAATCCAGTTGGCGCAGAGAACCGGCGGCGGAATTGCGAGGATTTGCGAATGCCGGTTTACCCTCGGCAAGTTGCTGTTCATTCAGCCGTTCGAAATCACGGCGATCCATGTACACCTCTCCGCGTACTTCCAGTAATGACGGAACGGGGCGTTGACCGGAACGTAATTGCAGTGGAATCGAGCGGATGGTTTTGAGGTTCTGGGTAATATCTTCACCGGTAATTCCATCTCCCCGTGTTGAGCCTGATACAAAAAAACCGTTTTCATAAACCAGTTCCACCGCCAGACCGTCAATTTTCGGTTCGGCAACAAATTCAACCTGCTCACCGGGCAGGGCTTTTTGGACTCGACTGACAAACTCAAGAACTTCCGCCTCATCCATGGCATTATCGAGACTTTGCAAGGGGATGCGGTGAGTAATTGTTGTGAATTTATCGAGCGGCGGCGCCCCAATCCGCCAGGTTGGTGAATCGGATGTCCTATACCGAGGATATTCTTCTTCCAGACGTTGCAACTCCCGTAGTAACCTGTCGTATTCGGCGTCGCTGATGGTTGGATTATCCAGGACGTAATAGTTATAGTTGGCTGTGTTGATAATCTCGCGAAGTTCTTTGATACTGTTTTCGACCTTATCCATTCTGAACTCGATAAAAAACAGATAACAGACCCCCGCAGAGAACTGGGATCTGTTATCTATTGGTCTTATACCGTTTTATCCACAATTTGAAAAAGGCGTTACCGTCTCTTTTCTATTTCGTCAATCTCTTTGTCTGCAAAGGATTTCATAAAAGGCTTTACCAGATCGATGGGCAGCGGAAAGATAATCGTGGAATTATTTTCCGTAGCAACCTCCCGCAGGGTTTGCAGATAACGCAGCTGCAGAGTAATCGGCTGTTTGGTAAGTATTTCGCCTGCTTCCAACAATTTGGCTGACGCCTGATATTCACCTTCGGCATTGATGATCTTGGCTCGGCGTTCCCGTTCCGCTTCAGCCTGTTTTGCCATGGCGCGCTGCATTTCGGTGGGCAGGTCGACGTGTTTGATCTCTACCTGAGAAACCTTGATGCCCCAGGGATCGGTATGAGTATCGAGAATCGCCTGGAGTTCCGTGTTGATTTTTTCACGCCCGGAGAGCAGCTCGTCCAGTTCGGCTTGACCGAGAATACTCCGTAGAGTTGTTTGGGCCAGCTGAGAAGTAGCATCAAAATAATTCTCCACTTCAACAACAGCTTTGGTGGGTTCCATTACCCGGAAAAAAACTACCGCATTGACCTGAACGGAAACATTGTCTTTTGTGATAATATCCTGAACGGGAACATCATAAACCACTGTTCGCAAGCTGATTTTAACCATTTTATCAATAAAAGGGATAATTAAAAATAATCCGGGGCCCTTGGCGCCGATCATACGCCCTAATCGAAAGATAACACCTCGTTCGTATTCCTTCAAAACACGAATAGCGCTGGAAAGGACAAAAATTACTAAAACTATAATAGTTAAAATTGAAAGTTGCATCTTATTCTCCTTTTTTTATTCAGGTTTATATTCTTCTACAGTTAATTGCATACGCTCAGCGGATTTGACGATAATCTGAGCTCCTTTTGGAATCGGCAGGGATGCTCTGGCTCTCCAGATTTCACCATGAACCTTAACAGTTCCTAATTCGGCAATGTCGGTGGCAGCAATCCCGATTTCGCCAATAATACCCTCTCTGCCGGTTGTTGGTTGTTGTTTATGGGCCTTTAAAACATAAGATAAGGCAACAGCGAAAAAAAGTGCGGTAAAAATCACTACTGGAATAATGATCGCCAGGGAAACTGAAAACAGGGACTTGGGCGCTTCCGCAACGTCAAACAGCATCATAGATCCTAATATCATAGAGATTAATCCTCCAATTGTTAGCAGACCGTAGCTGGTTATACTTATTTCCAAAATGAACATAACAATGGCAACGATAATAAGGGCCAGGCCGGCATAATTGATCGGCAGCACCTGGAAAGCAAAAAATGCCAGGATCAGAAAGACGACGCCGAGCACACCGGGAAAGATGGCGCCGGGGCTGCGAATTTCAAAAAAGAGTCCGTAAAAGCCCAGAATCAGTAATAAATAGGCGACA
This sequence comes from Fidelibacterota bacterium, assembly GCA_021161185.1. Taxonomy (GTDB): domain Bacteria; phylum Fidelibacterota; class UBA2242; order UBA2242; family UBA2242; genus DPVY01. Next base: position 18,275 of record JAGHBC010000063.1, on the reverse strand, counting down.
TTCGGGTCGCTAATAACATCCAGGATTTTGCGATGGAATCCCATGGGACGAACGATGATTTTAGCATTATGGGTGGATAGGGTTTTTTCGCCTGACGGGACTTTAGCAACTTTTCCATCTAAATATTCAATAAATTCATCGAGGTCTTTGGCAACAAGATCGACGACATTCAGTTCTACGGCTTCGGTTTCGGTAACTGAAACGCTCTTTCGGACGGCCTTTTCCACCCACTCTTCGTTACGACCGCGTTCGTGAGCAAGACTGCGGATTTGCGCTACAGCGTCATTCGTCACTTTCTCCATCATAGTTTCAGTGCCGGCGGAATCCGGTTTGCTGCCGCCGAACGGACTGCCGCCGCCAATGGTAACCGGGTGAGCCGCGCCGATATTGGTCCCAGGCGCCATAGCTGCGAAATGCGCTGCCACGGTAATAAAGACGCCGGCGGAAGCCGATTGCGCACCCCGGGGACTAATGTAAACCGCTACCGGCACTTCAGAATTCAGAATATCCTTGATGATATCCCGCATTGAGTTCATCAGACCGCCGGGCGTATCCATTTTCAGGATCAGGCACTCGATCTTTTTCAGACCGGCTTTTTCAATATTTTCATGAATGTAGGATGCCGCGACCGGGTTAATTACACCATCGACCTCAAGAACCCAGATTTCACGGTTAACCGCCTCTGAATCCGCGATCGGAGCGGCAGCAAGCGGAATTAACAGAAGAAACAGGGGAATATAATATTTGAATCGCTTTTTCATTTGTATGGAGTTCCTCGTAGAATATACAAGACAAAACGTTGATTCTCAAACTATTTTTTATTATATCGGCTGATATTTAAACACCTCTGCCTTTTAGAGTCCGTAAAGCATCAGGCATCAGAAGCCGCTATTATTGTAAACAGGATGAAATTTAATTAAATCGAGCGAATTATACTCATCTGATGCGAGACTATCATGCAAATTGGAAAAAGTAGAAAATTTTCAGAAAAGAACAGCCATGGAAACGGTCAGTCGGTCTTCCGTATATTTTTGACTGCTCCAGGTATCAAAATAGGGGTGTGTTATTGTCTGATCGCCGACTGCCCGCTGGTAAGCGCAACCAATTATAAAAGTTTTTTTCAGGATTGTTTCGATTCCGGCGCCGTATAAATGACAACACCGGTCGTCGTTATTTTGAATATTTTCATAAGGTGACGGTATGCGGCGATAGGCCAATCGGGTTGAAACGGCATTGCCGATCGGCATAGCAAGAAACACACCGATATCGGTTGTCTTACGCAGATTCCAATAAAGATCTCGATTAATAGCGCTCTTGTTTTCCAGGCGATCGACTTCAATTTTCTGCCAGTTGTGGATAATAATGTCCAGACCGACAGTTAATTGTCCGAACTTAGCGGCAAAAGAGGGGGCTATTTCCATCGGATAGCGGGATTCATATTCAAAATCATAATAATCGTTCTGGGTTGAATCGGGGGCATTATCATAGGTAAGTATTTCTGAGAATTCGCTGACTTCCTGAATAGTCAGATTTAAAGGTGTGGACATTTTCAATCCGAATTTAAAATTTGAGGAATGATAAGACAATCCGACGTCCATGTTGAAGCCGTTATAGTTGGGTTTGATGATTTCGCGGTTAATTATTTTATCATTTATCAGAACATCATTTTCATCAATCGCAGTTTCAACAGACTGGTAGCTGCGATCACCGCCGTGAAAATTCAATGATATTCCGGTATTGAAATTAGGTAAAAATTCAATAGCTCCGGCTATGCGAAGAGTATTCAGGGAGCCGGTTTCTTCGATATTTACTTCCTGATAGACATCGCCGAAATCATAAGTGACTGTTCCCTTGCTTTGCAGGCTTGAATAATAATAAGCCGAGGGGGTGTAACTGAGCGCAAATACCATGTTGCCCCGATAAACGGGAACAGGATATGCAAAACCAAAGTAATCGGCACGAACAGTATTGGCGGTGGTGGAAAATTCCTGTTGATTGTCGGCTAAAGCCGATCGCTGATCGACATTAAGATACTGCATTGAGACACAGGCTTTAGGACGGCGGATATTAACCAGAAATGCCGGGTTTTCCAGCGTCGATGAGATATCCCTTGAAAGCAGAGAGTTATTATGCAGAGAAAATGTCGAGGAATTGATACCGTAAACATCCCGAAACGGACGCAGCGCTTCGCCGCTCATGGCTTCATTGAAAAATTGAGCCCGGATACTTAACGGAATAATGGAAAGAACGACAAATAAGATTTTTAATTTTTGAGAGATACATGTCATATATTAATTCCTATTCCGGCTGTTTTTGGATGAATTATTAGAGGATGATTTAGAAGATGATCTGGAAGACGATGATCGACTACTCGATGAACGTGAACCCGATAAAGAACTTGATCTGGATGATGATGATCGACTACTGGGTTTTGGTGAAACCGAGGGCCTTCTCGTGGTCGACGAGCGAGTGGAGCCGGATCTTGAAGGCGCTCTGTAACTGGAACTCTTTGAGGATCTACTTGAAGATGATCTGGCTGATGATTTACGTTTTGGCGCCGAATATGTTTCTTTGTGTTCATTGCTATTTTGGCTTTTCGGTGTACTTCTTTGCCGAACAGAAGGCTTTTTCTTCGGTGGGGTTAAATCGGGAACGGAAGATGGTCTGGGCGAAGCGGAGCGCCGGATTATTTTTGTCTCAACTTTCCGCTTCGGGGGTTGTATCATATTCTGGAAACCGGGGATGGATTTGTCCCGGGGTTTGAGATTGAGTCGTTGTTTCGATTGTTTTTCTTTAAAAACTTCCCGGGGTTTTTCAGAAGTCCGTGGTTTTGAGATAATCGGCACTAAATTATCGTTTCGCGAACCGGATGATCCTATATTCCCTGCGCTTCCTGACCCGGCGCTCATCGGCAGATCCAGGCTGGATTGGAAATCCGGATTGGAAACTCTCGGAGTCAATGTCGCGCGTTTTTGCCCTGTTGGGGAATCTTTTGGTTGCCAATCCGCTTTTTTCTGCTGTCGCCCTTCGGATACCGGTTCGCGGCTGCCATATCCTCTGTGATAATAGGCACCGTAGGGATAGTATCCGTAGCTGTAGTAATATCTGGAATAGGGATAGTAGTAACCGCCGAAGTTACGATACCAATAGGGGTTGTAATAACCATAACTATAATAACCCCAGTCAAAAAAGGGATCATAGAAAAAGGGATCGTAATATCCCAAATAACAGGAATAGTAAGAACTCCAGGGTGAATACCAGTAAGAATTGTAGCCGTAGAATCTGCTGTAGGGATTATACCCGTACCATAAATTACTGTTTAAAAAGTCCCGGGAAGCATCCCGGTAGCCTTGATTATAATCGGAAATATCGGGGGCTTCAAACACATAATTTTCGTAGGAACTGTTTTCGTCTTCGTGTTGTTGGTCAGAATCCTCCCGGGGAATCTCTTCCTGGGTAACGGGTTCAGATAATTTTGTATAGCAACCGGATAAAAGGAACAGGGCGATTATTGCAGATGAGAGTAATTTTAATATTTTTTTCATGATATCATCCTTTTTATCTAGTTGAATATAGTCATCATTATTCTTGTCGTCAAGATAATCATACTGTTTTGACTAAATTTTTTGGGGATTTGTTCCCGATGATGTGATTTAGATCTATTATTGTCGGCATTTGAGGGTACTTGTTGAAGTGATCTGGCAGGAGATAATAAAATTACAATGAAAGAGGATTGCGATGTCATTTCTTTTTTGTATTCTCTTTTTTACATTAAAACTTATGAAAAATTTTGGGATTAATGTATATTCCACTTTATGAAAGGATTTGTCAGAAAAAGTATTTCCATAGGGGGCGCTTGGATAGGCGCCCGATATATCTACCGGGAATTGTTGTTTCCGTTCTTTTTTTCCATTGGTGTGGTAACTTTTGTTTTGCTGGCGAATTTCCTGATCAAATCGGTAGATCGCTTATTGGGCAAAGGATTACCGGGGACGGTGATTTTTGAATATTTATATTTGAACCTGGCCTGGATCGTTGCCATGTCGGTGCCAATGGCTGTTTTGGTTGCTGCCCTGATGGCTTACGGACGGCTGGCTGAAGATAATGAGATTACCGCTATGCGCGCCAGCGGTATCAGTTTTCTTACCATTCTGGGGCCGGGGATTGTTTTTGGTTTTCTTGTGACGGTATTTATGGCATTTTTCCACAACAATATACTTCCGGATTTTAATCATAAAGCCCGGTTGCTTTCGGGTGATATTTACCGTAAGCGCCCCGGCTTGAATATTGAACCGGGCTATTTTATGGATGATATTCCTAATTATTCCATCTATATAAAAGAAAAATCCGGTGAGCATTTTCGCAAAATCACAATTTATAATAAAGATTCCCAGTCGGTCCAGACGACTATCTACGCAGACAGCGGGTATCTTGAAATTGACGGGAATACGGTGTTATTTACTCTATATTCCGGGGAAATCCATGAGTTGGATACTGAAAACTTGCAGGATTATCGCCGTACCGATTTCCGGAAACACCGCATTGCCATTCCGGTAGATAACCTGATGCTGGAGCACCGGGAATCCGCCCGCCGGGGCGACCGGGAAATGACGATCGGCATGATGCGGGCAAACGTAAAAAAGTATGCCGGCGAGCGGGATAAGATACGGGCGAAAATGCAGAAATTATTAAAGACAGAGCTCGACACAACCGGGGTTTTGGAAATTGAAGAAATAAAGAAAATTATCGAATACCGCAAAGCACAAAACCTGACAAATCTTCCCAGGAAGGAAGCCGATATAAAAAACCGCCACTTGAGTTCATTGTACACAAGATTGCAGGGCGAAGCTAATCTGGCATTCAGCTATCAAAAACAGGTTAATAAATATCAGGTGGAAATTCACAAGAAATTTTCCATTCCCTTTGCCTGTATTGTATTTATCATAATCGGCGCCCCGCTGGGGGTCATGACCCGGCGCGGCGGAATTACGGTAGCGGCAACCTTAAGCATTCTCTTTTTCCTTGTCTATTATGTATTTTTAATAGGCGGCGAGGAGCTTGCCGATATGGTGATCATTCCGCCGTTTTGGGCTATGTGGACACCCAATATTTTATTGCTACTGGTGGGCGTTTATCTGGTTTACTACACCATATGGGAGCAAAAAACCTTTGATATTTTAAGAATAATAAAATATTTCAGAAAAAAATCAAAAGTCAGCCACTAAAAACATAACAGGAAGCAAACTATGATTCCCACTGATTTTATCGAGAAGAAAAAAAAGGGACAGGAACATTCACCGGCGGAGATAAATGATTTTATCGGCGCTTATGTTAAAGGAGATATTCCCGACTACCAGATGGCAGCCTGGTTGATGGCGGTGAATTTTCAGGGCATGTCCGACCGGGAGACCATTGCCCTCGTGGACGTCATGCTACATTCCGGCGAAACCATTGATCTGTCTCATGTAGAATCCTTCAAAGTCGATAAACACAGTACCGGCGGCGTAGGTGACAAAGTCTCCCTGATTCTGGCACCCCTGGCGAATGCCGTGGGCTGCGTCGTACCGATGCTTTCCGGACGCAGCCTGGGGCATTCCGGCGGAACCCTCGATAAACTTGAGAGTATTCCCGGCTTCAACGTAATGCTTGCCAAAAAAGAATTTATCCGCCTTGTAGAAAAATACGGTCTCGCAATGGGCGGGCAAACGAAAGAGGTTGTGCCGGCGGACCGCAAAATGTATGCTCTGCGGGATGTAACCTCGACGGTCAAGTCGATTCCCTTGATCTGCGGCAGTATTTTAAGTAAAAAGATTGCCGAAGGTATCGACGGTCTGGTCATGGACGTTAAAACCGGCAACGGCGCTTTTCTGCCGGAATACAACCAGAGTCAGCGATTAGCCAAACAACTGAAAAACGTCGGACAGCAGTTTGATCTGAACGTAAAGGCAGTGATTACCGATATGAATCAGCCCCTTGGAAAAGCCGTTGGAAACTGGCTGGAAGTGGTAGAATCAATTAACGCATTAAAAGGCAACGGCCCGGCGGATTTGGTAGAGGTCACTTTGCATTTGACCGCCTGGATGGTAGTTTTGTCCGGTATCGAAAAGGACTTTGATAAAGCGATACATTTACTGGAAAAAGCTATTCAATCCGGCGCCGCTTATGAAAAATTTCTGATGATGGTAGAGAACCAGGGCGGCGATATCGACCTGATTCAACATCCGGAAAAGTACAAACAGGCGGCTGTAATCGCGCCGGTAATGTCGAATCAGTCCGGCTATATTAAGGCGATCGACTCGTACAGTATCGGCATGACGGCGCTGTCGCTGGGTGCCGGGCGGAAGAATTTACAGGATGTGATCAAGCCGGAGGTCGGCATCATAATCAAAAAGAAAATCGGCGATGCGGTCAATGGAGCTGAACCGCTTGCCGTGATTCACGCCCCGGATCAATCATCCTGGGAACAGGCCCAAAAACAGATTCTAAATGCCTTTAAAATCACAGATTCAAAGGTTGCCCCGCCACCGTTGTTTTATGAGACGTTCTGAGGACGGTAAATATTTATTCTTTTAACCGTTCCTATACCCGGGGCTTTGCAATTCACTCAGTGCAAAGGGTATATAAGAAAGGTTGAGATTAAGACTGGATGAAAAAAAAGAGTATTTTCTTCTTGATCCTGTCCTTAATCCTAACCTGAAAATTTTAATAGAAACAAAAAATAGATTGACACTAATAAAAATATCTATTAAAATAGCGCAATTATTGAGAATTATGATTAACATGAAAGCACCCCGACACATACTAGACATTATTATTTGGATAGCCCTTATTATTCTACTCGTAGATAGGGGGAAAGGGGTTTTTTAAGTTTCTCATAAAATAAAAGTTTTAAAACCCCTTCCCGAAGTGAAGGGGTTTTTTTTTGAACAAAATTTTAATGAAGGAATTCGGAATGAAAAGTGATCAGATCAAAAAAGGATTGGAAAGAGCTCCGCACCGCGCTTTGCTGGGAGCCTGCGGAAAAAACAGACGGGATTTTGACAGACCCTTTATTGCCATTGCAAACTCCTATACCGATATCGTACCCGGACATGTCAGACTCAATGGGGTTGGTGAAATTGTAAAAGAAGCTGTCTATGAAGCCGGCGGATTGCCTTTCGAGTTTAATACCATCGCGGTGTGTGACGGCATAGCCATGGGACACATGGGCATGCGCTACAGCTTGCTGAGCCGCGAGATTATCGCCGATGCGGTGGAAACCATGCTGCGCGCCCACAGCTTCGATGCTTTAGTTTGTATTCCCAATTGTGATAAGATTATTCCGGGAATGCTGATGGCGGCGGCGCGGGTTAATATTCCCACCATCTTTGTTTCCGGCGGTCCCATGAAAGCCGGAAAGACGCCGAGTGGAAAAACAGTGGATCTGATTTCAGTATTTGAGGGTGTTGGCGCATATAAAGAGGGAAAAATTTCGGCTGAAGAGCTGGAAGAAATAGAGGACCATGCCTGCCCGGGCTGGGGCAGCTGTTCCGGAATGTTTACCGCGAATTCCATGAATTGCCTTTGTGAAGCGCTGGGGATTGCACTGCCCGGAAACGGAACGATTCTAGCTGAGGATGAGCGCCGCAAAGATTTATATCGACAAGCCGGACGCAGAATTGTAACAATGGTGACCGAAAACCTGAAGCCTTCTGATATCGTTACTCCGAAAGCCCTTGATAATGCAATGATTCTCGATATGGCGATGGGTGGTTCCACGAATACAGTGCTGCATATATTAGCTCTGGCGAACGAAGCTAAAATTGCATTTAACCTGGAGCGGATTGACAGTCTTTCGAAGCGGGTCAAGAATATCTGCAAGGTTTCGCCTTCCAGCCAATTGCATATCGAGGACGTCGATCGCGCCGGCGGTATCAGTGCAATATTAAAGGAAATATACCGTGAACCCGGTCTGATCAACGGCGAATGTATGACAGTTACGGGAAATACACTGGCTGAAAATATCCGTGACGCCGAAATCCGGGATGAAGTGGTGATTCACCGTCTCGAAAACGCTTACAGCACGACCGGCGGGCTGGCTGTTTTAACGGGCAATCTGGCGCCGGAAGGCGGCGTGGTGAAATACGCCGGTGTGGCTGAATCCATGCGAACATTCGAAGGTCCGGCGGTAATTTTCGATAGTCAGGAAGATGCTTGTGAAGGAATTCTATCCGGAAGGGTAAAAGCCGGTGACGTAGTCGTAATCCGTTATGAAGGTCCCCGCGGCGGACCAGGCATGCAGGAGATGTTGTCGCCGACATCCTACATTATGGGGCGCGGTCTGGGAGAAAGCGTGGCGTTGATTACCGACGGTCGTTTCTCCGGCGGGACGAGAGGCGCCTGCATCGGACACATCGCCCCGGAAGCCGCTGTCGGTGGACCCATTGCTCTACTAAAAGCAGGGGATCGTATCGCCATAGATATCCCTAATGGGAAATTGGAAGTTTTGTTAAGCCGAGAAGAGTTAGAGAAGCGGCGCAAAACCTGGAAACCAAAGCAGCCCCGAGTGAATTACGGTGCTCTGGGGCGCTATGCAAAAATGGCATCCTCCGCCGCTAAAGGCGCGGTTTTGGACCTTTGATAATTAGGTAAGCAACAAATGAGTACCAATATTTAACAAGAATGAGGAAAAAAATGAACGGTGCAGAAATATTAATTGACGGACTGAAGAAAGAAGGCGTAGATACGATTTTCGGATATCCGGGTGGTGTCGTCATACCAATTTTTGACGTGCTCTATTCATGCCGAGAGATAAAATTTTTACTGACGCGTCACGAGCAGGGCGCGGTTCACGCCGCCGACGGTTATGCCCGTGCTACCGGAAAAGTCGGCGTTGCTCTGGTGACTTCCGGGCCGGGAGCTACCAATACGATTACCGGTATTGCCACCGCCAAACTCGACTCATCACCCATCGTGGTAATCAGTGGTCAGGTGCACACCAATAATATCGGCACCGATGCTTTTCAGGAAACCGATATGGTCGGCTTGACACGTTCGATTTGCAAACACAATTATCTGGTTAAAAATATCCTGGATTTGCCACATGTTTTAAAAGAGGCTTTTTACATTGCCAGATCGGGGCGTCCGGGACCGGTTTCAATTGATCTCCCGGTAGATGTGGTAACGGCAAAACTAAAGAATTACAATTATCCGGATGACATTAAGCTGCCGGGCTATAAACCGGTGCTGCGCGGGAACCCGATGCAGGTCGAAAAGCTGGCCAGGGCTATTAATATGGCTCAAAAACCGCTTCTCTATACCGGCGGCGGGATTGTCACTGCGGGCACTACTGAAGAGCTTCGGCAGCTGATTGACAAAACTCAGATTCCGGTTGTGGTTACATTGATGGGACTGGGAACCGTACCCTACGATCACCCCTGTTTTCTAGGAATGCCGGGGATGCACGGGCGGGTGGCGGCTAATAAAGCCCTGATGGAGTGCGACTTGTTGATTGCCATTGGGGTTCGCTTTGATGATCGTGTTACCGGTCCACGCCATACCTTTGCACCTAATGCAACCGTGGCTCATATCGATATCGATCCAGCGGAAATAGGAAAAAACGTCAGGACTCATATTCCGGTGGTCGGAAATGCCAAAAACGTGCTTGAAGATCTGATTGAAAAGGTAAAACCAAGAGTTAAAAATTCCTGGAATGAGCGCACAGAATATTGGAAAGAAAAATATCCGTTAACCTATAAAAAATCGAAAGAAGAAGCAATATCGCCTCAATTTGTAATTGAAAGAGTGAATAAATTTGCCGGTCCTGAAACAATAGTTGTAACCGACGTGGGTCAGCATCAGATGTGGGCGGCGCTGCATTATCATCATCGCCAACCACGAAAGTTCTTGAGCTCCGGCGGACTGGGCACCATGGGATCTGGTCTGCCGGCTGCCATGGGAGCAGCTCTGGGAAAACCTGAAAATCAAGTGATCTGTATATCGGGCGACGGCGGCATTCAGATGAATATCCAGGAACTTGCGACCTGCGCCATCAACCGGATTCCGGTTAAGCTGATCGTAATTAATAATTTTTATCTCGGTATGGTCAGGCAGTGGCAGGATCTTTTCTGGGACAAAAGATATTCACAGGTCTGTTTGTTGCGTTCTCCGGACTGCCCGGATGAATGTCATGGTCCGAATGAGAACTGTCCTCCGCATAAATATCTTCCCGATCTGGTCAAGGTAGCCGAAGCAAACGGTCTACCCGGTTACAGGGCAACCTCATTTTCAGAGGTAGATGAGGTGCTGAAGAAAGGTTTGGCTCACGACGGGCCGGTATTGATGGAGTTTGTAGTGAACCGGCTGGAAAATGTATTTCCAATGGTCTCATCTGGAAAACCGCTTAGCGATATTATGATGGGAGAGTAGAAAATGGCTGAAAAACATACTGTTATTGTGACAGTCTTAAATAGTGCGGGAGTATTGGCTCGGGTGGCTGGTCTGCTTTCCCAGCGTGGTTATAATATTGAGAGCGCGATCGGAGCTCCCACCGAAAATCCCGAAATCTATAAGATTAGTTTGGTGGTTACGGAAAGCAAAGAGCACATCGAACAGATTACCAAGCAATTGAATAAGTTGGTCGATACACTGAAAGTCGTCGACATTTCCCACAAGGACAACTATATCGTCCGGGAATATATCATTCTCAAACTGGATGTTACTCAGAAAAAACGACTTGAATTTTTTCAGTTAATAAAATATTTTAAAGCTAACCCAATCGACATTGCTCCCAATCACATAATTCTTGAACTTTCGGGGAACCCCCGGAAAATCGATCGCTTTATTGAATTAATGAAGCCCTTCGGAATTAAAGAATTTATAAGGAGCGGCGAATTTGCAATGGCGGAATATCAAACACCAAAAAAAGGAGAAAAAAATGGCAATTAAGATGTACTATGACAAAGATGCGAATCAGGATATACTGAAAGGCAAAACTATTGCGATTATTGGCTACGGCAGCCAGGGACACGCCCAGGCTCAGAACCTGCGGGACAGCGGCTACAATGTCATTGTTGCCGACAAAAAAGGCAGCGAAAATTATCTGCTAGCTAAAAGTCACGGTTTCGAGCCTATGACTGCTGCGGAAGCCAGCGCCAAAGCCGATATCATTCAGGTGCTGGTTCCTGACGAATTGCAGAAAAAAATCTATACAGAAGAGATTGAAAAATATCTTACCGCAGGAAAAGCCCTGGTGTTTTCCCACGGTTTTAACATTCATTTTGGGCAGATCGTTCCTCCGTCAGACGTGGATGTCTATATGGTGGCGCCCAAAGGTCCGGGGCACCTGGTTCGTCGTCAATATGAAATCGGCGCCGGCGTTCCGTCGCTAATTGCCATTTACCAGGATGCGACGGGCAAGGCAAAAGATCTTGCCCTGGCGCATGCCTGCGGAATCGGCGCCGGTCGAGCCGGGATAATTGAAACTTCATTCAGGGAAGAGACTGAAACCGACCTCTTCGGTGAACAGGCAGTCCTATGCGGCGGCGTAACCGAATTGATTAAAAGCGGATTTGAAACGCTTGTTGACGCCGGATACCAGCCGGAGATTGCCTATTTTGAATGCCTGCACGAGATGAAACTGATCGTGGACCTCTTTTATGAAGGTGGAATTGCCGGAATGTACTATTCCGTTAGTGATACCGCCGAATACGGTGGCATGACCCGTGGTCCCAGATTGGTTAACGAAGATGCTAAAAAAGAGATGAAGGCGATCCTGCGGGAAATCCAGACTGGCAATTTTGCCAAAGAATGGATCCTCGAAAATCAAGCCGGTCGTCCGACCCTGAACGCCAGCCGCCGGGAACACAGCGAACTGCTGATTGAAAAAGTCGGGAAACAGTTACGCGGTATGATGTCATGGTTGAAAAAGGAAAAATAGGTATGCACGGTAAAAGGGTAAAACTATTCGATACAACGCTCCGGGACGGCTCCCAAAGCGAAAACATTTCCTTTTCGGTCGAGGATAAATTGCATATTGCCAAAAAGCTCGACGAATTCGGCATTCATTATATCGAAGGTGGCTGGCCCGGATCTAATCCCAAAGACGTCCTGTTTTTTAAACAGGCGCAAAAGGAACATTTTCAGAATGCGAAGATTGTTGCTTTTGGATCGACAAAGCATACCCGAAATCGTGTGGAAAAAGATCCGAATATTCGGGCGCTGCTGGATGCGGAAACGTCGGCGGTGTCGATTTTCGGAAAAACCTGGATGCTGCACGTGGAGAAGGCGCTGCGGGTTACGGCAGAACAGAATTTGGAGATGATCCGTGAAAGCGTCGCCTTTTTAAAAGAACATGGACGGGAGGTGATTTACGACGCCGAGCATTTTTTCGATGGTTATAAGGATAATCCGGAATATGCCCTGCGTACACTTCAGGTTGCCGAATCAGCGGGCGCCGACGTACTGGTGTTGTGCGATACCAACGGCGGTATGTTGACTTCCGAAGTTGCGGATATTGTGAAAACCGTTCGTAAATCGGTATCCGCAGTATTGGGTATTCACGCCCACAACGATTCCGGTCTGGCGGTAGCCAATACCATTACGGCAGTCCGGCACGGCTGTGAACATGTTCAGGGAACCGTCAACGGCTACGGCGAACGCTGCGGCAACGCCAATCTTTGCAGTGTCCTGCCGAACCTGCAAATCAAGGCCGGATACGATTGTGTTCCGCCGGAAAACATTGGAAAAATCACGGCGCTTTCCCATTATGTAAGTGAAGTTTCCAATCTCGTTCACGACAACACCATGCCTTTTGTCGGGAAAAGCGCCTTCGCCCACAAGGGCGGCATCCACGTCAGCGCCGTGATGCGGGAATCAAGCTGCTATGAGCATATTGAGCCGGAAACCGTTGGAAATCACCGCAGAGTGCTGGTTTCCGATTTATCCGGCAAGAGCAATATTCTTTTCAAAGCCGATGAACTGGGCATCAATATGGAATCGGATCAGGATAAAATTCCGGCAATCGTAAAACGTCTGAAAGAGCTTGAACACGAAGGATATCAATTCGAGGCGGCGGAAGGATCACTGGAACTTTTAATTAAAAAAATGAAAAAAGAATACCGGAATTTCTTTGCGCTGCAGGGTTTCAGGATTATGGTTGAAAAAAACGAATCCGATGAAATCCGAACCGAGGCGACTATCCGGATGCTGGTAAAAGATGAGATTGAACACGTCGCCGCAGAGGGGGTCGGCCCGGTCAATGCCCTGGACAACGCGCTTCGCAAGGCATTAATCGGCTTTTATCCTGAAATCAACGATATGAAACTCACCGATTATAAGGTCCGGGTAATTGACGCCAGCGCCGCCACGTCAGCCCGGGTGCGAGTGCTGATTGAGTCCACAGCCGATGACATGACCTGGAGCACTGTTGGTGTTTCGGAAAATATTATCCAGGCCAGCTGGGAGGCTCTGACCGACAGTGTATCTTATTATTTAATGAAAAAACAAAAGGTGGATTAAAAACCCGGAGATATTATGGATAAACGCAAAATAATTATTTTTGACACAACCCTGCGGGACGGGGAACAGAGTCCCGGCGCCTCGCTGACGGTCGATGAAAAGCTGGTAATAGCCCGTCAATTGGCGCGGTTAGGCGTTGATGTGATTGAAGCCGGATTTCCGATTGCCTCCGAAGGGGATTTTGAAGCCGTAAAAATGATTGCCCGGAATGTTCAGGGGCCGACGATCTGCGGTTTAGCCCGTGCGAACGACGCCGATATCGACCGTTGTTGGGAAGCCGTGAAATACGCTGAAAAGCCCCGTATTCACACCTTTATCGCAACATCGAAAGTTCATCGCGATGAAAAATTGCGAAAGACAAAGGAAGAGATCATCGATCTTGCGGTAAAAGCTGTCAGACGGGCTAAAAGTTACTGCGACGACGTGGAGTTTTCGCCGGAAGACGCAGCCCGTACAAGCCTGGACTACATGTGCGACATTGTACGTGCCGTCATCGCCGCCGGGGCAACTACGGTCAATATTCCCGACACCGTGGGCTATTCCGAGCCGAAAGAGTTCGGCGACCGGATTCGCTATCTTTTCGAGAAAGTATCCGAAGCAAAAAATATAGTGGTCAGTGTTCACTGTCATAACGACCTCGGCAATGCCGTGGCAAATTCACTGGCGGCAGTGGAAGCCGGAGCCGGTCAGATAGAGGGCTGTATTAACGGTATCGGCGAGCGGGCTGGGAACGCTTCCCTGGAAGAGGTCGTCATGAACCTTACGACTCGGAACGACTTTTATAACGTGGCGCTGAATATTAACACCCGCGAGCTCTATAAAACCAGCCGACTGGTATCCAGTCTGACCGGCATCGAAGTACAGCGGAATAAGGCTATCGTCGGTGTGAATGCCTTTGCCCACGAAGCCGGTATCCATCAACATGGTGTTTTGAAGAGCAAGGCAACCTATGAAATTATGACGCCCGAAGAGGTCGGCTGGATGGGAGAAAACCTGGTGATCGGCAAACATTCCGGCAAACATGCCGTTACCGCCCTTCTGCAAGACGAAGGATTTCAACTGGATAAAGACCAGATTCAGCAAATTACCGAAAAGGTCAAAAATCTCGCCGATAAGCAGAAATCTGTCGAGCGGGAAGATGTTATTGCCATTGCCCGGGATATTACTCATCAGCTATCCGAAGAAGAGCAATTTGTCAAATTAGAAGAGTTTGCCGTGATTACCGGTTCCGCCATGACGCCCACAGCGTCGGTGAAATTGCGGGTCAACGGTGAGCTGAAAATCGCCGCCGGTGTTGGCGATGGCCCAGTTGACGCGATTAGTAATGCCATCTGGCAGATGGTGGATCCTTCTTTAAAACTAATGGATTACAATCTGAAGGCGATTACCGGCGGGACCGACGCCCTGGCAGACGTGTCAATCAAACTTTCCGATAAAAATCAGAATATATTTATGGCCCGTTCGGTGGATGAAGACGTGATCCGCGCCAGCGCCAAAGCCATTGTGAAGGGCATCAATAAAGCCTTAAATTTCAGGGAAAAAATTCATCCGCAGCATTAGTGCGAAACAGTACAGGAGCGAACTTTGGGAAGTACGATTACGGAAAAAATATTGGCCAGGCATTGCGGTCGGGATATGGTGAAGCCCGGCGAGTTGATCAATGCCGAGATCGACGTCGTCATGTGTCACGATGTGACCACTACGCCGGCTATTGATATGCTGGCTGAAAAGGGGCTGCGAAAAGTTGCGCACCCAGAGCGGGTGGTAATCATGCCCGACCATTTTGTGCCCAACAAAGACATTAAGTCCGCCGAGATGGTGGCAAAAATCCGCCGCTGGGCTAAAGAACAGGGCATTGAAAATTTTTATGAGCTGGGACGTCATGGCGTTTGTCATGCACTTTTGCCTGAACAGGGGCATGTACTGCCGGGGACAACCATCGTCGGCGCGGACAGTCATACCTGTACCCATGGGGCGCTGGGGGCTTTTTCCACCGGCATCGGCAGCACCGATCTGGCGGCAACCCTGGCTACCGGGGAATTGTGGTTCAAAGTGCCCGAGACGATCCAGTTCCGTTTGAACGGCAAGCTGCAGAAAGGCGTCTGTTCCAAAGATGTCATTCTGGCGATTATTACCCGGATCGGCGTGGATGGCGCGCTCTATAAAGCCATGGAATTTACCGGAGAGTTGATTGACGATCTGTCTATTGAGGCTCGTATGACCATTTGTAATATGGCTATTGAAGCCGGTGGCAAATCCGGGATAATTAATCCGGATCAGAAAACCATTGATTATGTTAAAGCCAGAACCGCTGAGCCTTTTGAAGTTTTGGTCAGCGATTCCGACGCCGAATATACCGCGGTATTCGAGATGGACGTGACGGATTTGGAACCGGTTGTGGCTTTTCCCCATCTGCCGAGCAACGGCAGGTCCGTTTCTGAGGTGGGGAATATCGCTATTGACCAGGCTTATCTCGGCAGCTGCACCAACGGACGCATCGAGGACTTACGGATAGCGGCACAAATCATGCGAGGACATCAGGTCGCTCCGGGAATGCGTATGATCGTTGTACCCGCCACCAGCGACATCTGGAAACAGGCTAATCGTGAAGGCTTACTCGATATTTTTATGGAAGCCGGAGCCACGGTTTCCGCGCCGACCTGCGGTGCCTGTCTCGGCGGACATATGGGAATTTTAGCGGCGGGCGAACGTTGTATCAGCAGCACCAACCGCAATTTCGTGGGTCGTATGGGCAGCCCGAAAGCGGAAGTTTATCTGGCTGGTCCCGGCACCGTGGCGGCATCGGCGATCGAAGGTAAAATCGCCGACCCACGCAAGTATTTATAGGAGAACACATGAAAGGATTTGCACATAGTTACCCGCGTGCACACATCAATACCGATGAAATTATCCCGGCGCGCTACCTAAATATAGACCAGGAGAATGATCTGGCTGAACACGCCATGGAAGACATAGACCCGGATTTTGTGAAGAACATTCGTAAAGGCGATATCATCGTGGCGGGTGAGGATTTTGGCTGCGGCAGTTCCCGGGAACACGCCGTCTGGGCTCTGCGAGGCGCCGGTGTCCGGGCGGTCATCGCCGACACCTTCGCCCGCATATTTTACCGCAATTGTATTAACAACGGTTTTTTAGCCGTTGAATGCCGCAATGTCAGCGAGAAAATCCAGACCGGGGACGAGTTGGAGATCGATGTCAAAGGCGGCGAGATTCGCAATCTTACCCAAAATGAAGAATACACTTTTCTGCCGATTCCGGAATTTGCGCAAGAGATTATCGACGCCGGTGGATTATTGAACTATATAGCGCGAAAGGTTAACTGATTATGGAAACGAAAAAAATTGCCGTCCTGCCGGGCGACGGAATCGGACCCGAAGTGATGCAGGAAGCCCTGAAGGTGCTGACCGCCGTTCAGGAAAAATATAAGCTGAAATTTGATTATACACATGCCCTCGTTGGCGGCGGCGGCTGGGAAAAGTATCAATGCCATTTGCCCGAAGAGACGTTGCAGATTTGTCGGGAATCCGACGCCATTCTGTTTGGTTCCGTGGGCGGTCCGGTGCGGGAGCAGAATACCGCCAAATGGCGGGGAGTGGAGGTAAACTCCCTGCTGGGTTTACGGAAGGAATTTGAACTCTATGCCAACCTGCGTCCGGCCCGGCTCTATTCGTCGCTGGCTTATGCCTCACCACTGCGTGCCGATATTGCCGAAAAGGGATTTGATATTCTGGTAGTGCGCGAACTCACTGGCGGAATTTATTTTGGGAAGCCGAAGGGTAAATCGGGAGATAGTGATGAGGAATATGCTTTCGATACCATGGTCTATGCCCGGCACGAAATCGCCCGAATCGCCCGTGTAGCTTTCGAAATCGCCCGCAAACGCCGCAACAAAGTAACCTCTATCGACAAAGCCAATGTTTTGACGACCATGGTGTTCTGGCGCGAGGTTGTGGAAGAGACAGTCAAAGATTATCCGGATGTAGAGTATGAACCGATGTACGTGGACAATGCCGCCATGCAGTTGACCCGCAATCCGCAGCAATTTGATGTGATGCTGTGCGGGAATATGTTTGGGGATATTCTGTCAGATGAAGCGGCGGCGCTGACTGGTAGTCTCGGCATGTTGCCCAGCGCCAGCATCGCCGACGGCAGCTTCGGCATGTATGAGCCCGGCGGCGGTTCGGCTCCCGACATCGCCGGAAAAGGCGTGGCGAATCCAATCGCCCAGATTCTCAGTGCGGCGATGATGTTGCGCTATTCTTTTAATATGTCGGCTGCCGCGGACGACATCGAAAGGGCTGTGGAGACGGTGCTGGATGACGGCTACCGCACCAGCGATATCCGGCAAGAAGGCGGCCGGGTGATCGGCACAGCAGAGATGGGTGATCTGATCATGGAGAAAATTAAATAGTCGCCCGAAAAACATAGAAATGGACTGACGCGACTTATCTTAAGACAGGATTGAGACAACACCACAATTCATTATGGTGAAGCGAAAGGACCCAATATTTCCATCTCTAATAACCACTTTAGTGGTTTTTAAAATGAGGATAAACCGATGAATAGGTTCACTCGTACTGTAGATGTTTTCCATGTCTCCCAAATAAACTTGAGTGCTATCTTGATGTATTTTCAGAACTCCTGACTTATCGCAGATTATTCTGTCTCTAATTTTTGCAATAATAATAATCGATGCAGCATAATCTAAAAATCTATCAGATAATCCTTCAGAATTCACAGCACACATCCTTATTTTG
>JAGHBC010000014.1 GCA_021161185.1 Fidelibacterota bacterium | reverse complement strand
GCTGCTCAGATTATGGCCAAAGAGGGTAAATATGTTACCCTGCGTATGCCATCTGGTGAAATCAGACTGGTGTTGCAGGAATGTTTTGCTACCATTGGAGAAGTTGGTAATAAAGACCATGAGAATATAAGTTTGGGTAAAGCCGGACGTAATCGCTGGCTGGGACGACGTCCAAAGGTTCGCGGTGTCGCTATGAATCCGCTTGATCACCCTATGGGTGGTGGTGAAGGTAAAAGCTCCGGTGGTCGTCATCCGTCGACTCCGTGGGGCAAGCCCACTAAAGGATATCGTACCCGTAAAAAACGCAATCTCAGTGATAAGTTTATTATAAAAAGACGCGCCAAATAATTAGGGAGAGAATAGAATGAGTCGTTCGCTGAAGAAAGGACCTTATGTTGATTCAAAGCTGTTGGCAAAGATTGAAGAGATGAATCAATCAGGTAAGAAAAAGGTAATGAAGACATGGGCGAGACGGTCAACAATTCCTCCCGAATTTGTTGGTTATACCTTTGCTGTTCATAATGGAAATAAATTCATCCCGGTATTTGTAACAGAAAATATGGTTGGACATAAGCTAGGTGAGTTTGCTCACACACGTATGTTTCGTGGACATGCCGGATCAGATAAAAGAAGGTAAGAAATAGGACTTATGGAAGCAAAAGCAATAAGTAGACATGTAAGACAATCGGCTCGAAAAGTACGCCTGGTTGCTGATATGGTTCGCGGTATGGATCTTGAAAAGGCTTTGAACGCCCTACATTTCAGCACTAAAAAGGCGTCTGAAACGGTGGAAAAAACAATTCGTTCGGCTGTAGCAAACCTAATGAATATGGAAGGCGGCTCACATATAGAACCCGAAGATATGTTTGTAAAGGAGATTTACGCCGATGATGCCGGTATAGCGCGACGCTGGAGAGCAGGTTCGATGGGACGTGCTGCCATTATTCGTAAGCGCTCCTCTCATCTTACAGTCGTAGTCGCCGAAAAAGAAAACAAGAAAACGAAGAAAAAATAACTGGAGGTTTCTTGGGCCAAAAAACGCATCCGATTGGATTTAGACTCGGTTTTAATAAGACCTGGAGCAGTAACTGGTTTGATGAACGCAATTACACAAAAAAGTTAACTGAAGATTTAAAACTTCGCCGGTATATATTAAAACGATTACCCAACGCCGGAGTCAGTGGTGTGGATATTAACCGTACATCGAAGAAGATTACCATTACCGTCAACACTTCTCGTCCCGGTATCGTAATTGGCAGGAAAGGCGAAGAAGTCGATCTTTTACGTCTCGAATTACAAAAGGTAACAAATACTGATGTCCAGGTTAATGTTAACGAAATTAAACGACCCGAGTTAAATGCAACTTTGGTTGGTAATAACATTGCCGCCCAACTTGTTAAGAAAGTGTCATTTCGACGCGCAGTAAAAAAAGCCATTCAGGCGACTATGCGGATGGGTGCGGAGGGTATCCGTATCCAGGTGAGTGGACGACTGGGCGGTGCCGAAATGTCTCGCAAAGAAACCTACCGTGAAGGCCGCGTGCCGCTGCATACTTTGAGAGCCGATATTGACTATGCCTCAATAACGGCTCATACAACCTATGGCTGTATAGGTATAAAGGTGTGGATCTGTAACGGTGAATCTTATAAGAAAATGCAATAAAGGATTAATGACATGCTGGCACCTCGTAAAATAAAACATCGTAAACAACACAAAGGCAGAATGAAGGGAATAGCCACTCGGGGCAGCTCGGTTAGCTTCGGTCATTTTGGTCTCAAGGCTCTTGAGCCGGGCTGGATATCCAGTCGCCAGATTGAAGCCGCTCGTATCGCAATTTCAAGGAAGGTTAGGAAACACGGTAAAATGTGGATCAGAATATTTCCCGATAAGCCCATTACAAAAAAGCCGGCCGAAACCCGTATGGGTAAAGGAAAAGGGGCTCCGGAGTACTGGGTGGCGGTTGTTAAACCAGGCAGAATTATGTTTGAAGTTGAGGTGGCAAACGAAGCAGAGGCTATGGAAGCTTTCTCGGTCGCTATCCACAAGCTGCCTATTAAAACAAAGGTTGTAGGAAGACGAGAAGTAGGAGCATAGTGTGAAAAAGAGTCAATTAAGAGAATTATCAGTCGTAGAGTTGGAAGCGAAGCTTCAGGATAATATAGCTGCTCTGGAGAACCTTAACTTCCAAAAGGCATTGCAGCAGTTGGAAAACCCATTGAAAATCAGAAACGTTCGCCGTGAAATTGCTCAGATTAAAACTGTTCTGCGGGAATTTGAGATTAGTAAGGGTACGACAAACACCAAGAGTATTAAAATACAGGATTAAGCAAAATGGAACCACAAAAGAATAAAAAAACTCTTGTCGGAACGGTAATCAGCAATAAAATGGAAAAAACAATTGTTGTATCCATAAAGCGGATAGTGAAGCATCCGGTATACGGAAAGTATATCAATAGAACTTCTAAGTGTTATGCCCACGATTCACAGAATCAGTGTCAGATCGGGGATGTGGTTCGGATTGCCGAATCCCGACCAATGAGTCGTAAAAAACGGTGGATATTGCAAGAAGTATTAGAGCGCTCGATAAAATCGTAAGGGGAAGTTTCGATGATACAGCAAGAGACAAGAATGAGTGTAGCTGACAATACAGGAGCCAAAAAAGTTTTATGTATCCGGGTGCTGGGCGGTTCAGGACGAAGGTATGCCGCGGTAGGTGATGTGGTGATTGTAACTGTTAAACAGGCGTCGCCAAACGGTTTAGTGAAAAAAGGTGAGAAATCCAAGGCCGTGATTGTGCGTACCAAAAAAGAGATACGTCGTAAAGACGGTACCTATATCCGCTTTGACGATAATGCCGCTGTTCTAATTGACAACAATCTCGAACCCCGGGGAACCCGCATCTTTGGGCCTGTAGCAAGGGAGTTAAGAGAAAAGAATTATATGAAAATTGTATCCATGGCCCCAGAGGTACTTTAAAGGAGAATAAGGATGTTTCGAATTCGGAAAAACGATATGGTTAAGGTTATTTCTGGTAACAATAAGGGTAAAACCGGTCGGGTTCTGATTGTTTACCCTAAAAGGGAGCGTGTCATTGTCGAAGGTATCAACTTTATCAAGCGTCATACTCGTCCCAGCCAGAACAATCCTCAGGGAGGTATTGTTGAAAAAGAAGCATCAATTCATGTTTCAAACGTGCAGCTCCTTCATAATAATAAGCCGACGAAGGTCGGATATAAGCACCTTAAAGACGGCAAAAAGGTTCGATATTCGAAAGAGACCGGCGAAGTAATAGATACCAATTAATAAGGAGTCATAAGTGACTAAGAAAGCGGAATATAAACCGAGACTATTTGAAGAATACAACAAAACAGTTATTCCGGCGATGATCAAAAAGTTTGGGTATAAAAATGTCATGCAGGTTCCCAAACTGACCAAAATTGATCTTAATATCGGGATCGGTAAAGTTAAAGAAGAGCCGGCAAGTTTGAAAAATGCCCAGGAAGATATTCGTATTATTACCGGACAGCAGCCGGTAGTTACCCGTGCTAAAAAGGCAATTTCTAATTTTAAAATCCGACAGGGCGATCCTGTGGGATGCCATGTTACCCTACGCCGGGGCAGGATGTATGAATTTTTAGATAGATTAATTTCGACAGCATTTCCGCGTGTCCGGGATTTTTCCGGAATGCCTGATAAATCTTTTGATGGTCGGGGAAATTACAGCATGGGAATCAAAGAACAGATCATCTTCCCGGAAATCAATTATGATAAAGTCGATAAGATTAGGGGAATGAACATTACTATATCTACAACGGCAAAAACGGATGCGGAAGCCTATGAATTGCTGGTGCTTTTTGGCTTTCCATTTAAAAAGCGATCGGTTAAGACGGAAACGACAGGGGAGAAAAAATAATATGGCAAAGAAATCGTTGATAGCAAAGGCTAAGAGGACGCCCAAATTCTCCGTAAGGAAAGTGAATAGATGTTCGGTATGCGGAAGACGACGCTCATATTATCGTAAATTTGGACTTTGCCGGTTATGTTTTAGAGAATTGGCCTTAAGGGGCGAGATTCCAGGAATTACGAAAGCCAGCTGGTAAAACAGGAGAATATTTAATATGCCAGTAACTGATCCAATAGCAGATTTTTTAACACGAATTCGGAACGCCCAGGTGGCAAATCATCGCTGGGTAGATATTCCGGCGTCCAATATGAAAAAGCGGTTAGCCTTGGTTCTTAAACACGAAAAATTTATCAAAGATTTTATCCTGATCAAGGATTCAAAACAGGGCTTGATTCGTGTTTATCTAAGATATACCAAAGATGAATTGCCGATTATTGAGGGGCTGAAACGAGCCAGTAAACCCGGTCGCCGTCAATATGTAGCTGCAACTGAAATACCGCGTGTTCTTGGCGGTCTGGGAATTGCCATAATGTCGACCCCCATCGGTGTAGTTACCGACAAGGTTGCCCGTAAAAATAATGTCGGCGGCGAAGTACTTTGTTTCGTATGGTAACGCTAGTTAGCAAGGAGTAAACTGTGTCTAGAATCGGTAAAGTACCAGTACCAATACCAGAAAAGGTTGAAGTAACAATTCAACAAAATAAAGTTATAGTAAAAGGGCCCAAAGGTGAACTTACCTGGGACTATTCACCTGAATTATCCGTTGTTCGGCAGGGAAATGAAATCGTAGTAACTCGTCCGACTGACAGCAAGACCCACAGATCTTTACATGGTCTGACAAGAGTTTTGATTGCCAATATGATAGAAGGCGTCTCAAATGGTTTCCAAAAAAACCTGGAAATTACGGGGGTTGGCTATTCTGCTGTAATGCACGGGAAATCACTACAACTGAACGTTGGTTTCTCTCATCCGGTGTTGATTACGCCGCCTGAAGGAATTACGCTGACGGTGCCGAAAAACCTGGTAATTACAATCAATGGTATCAATAAGCAACAGGTTGGGCAGATGGCTGCCAAAATCAGATCCATTGCGCCACCGGAGCCCTATAAAGGTAAAGGGATTCGGTATCAGGGAGAGTATATTCGCAGAAAAGCCGGTAAAAAGGTTGGCGTGAAATAGAGGACATGAGAAAGAGTACGAAAATGAATATTAAAAATCTTACAAGATTACGTAGAAAAAAACATATCAGAAAAAAAGTAACAGGAACTGCTGAACGTCCGC